>JAAFHH010000348.1 GCA_013297545.1 Alphaproteobacteria bacterium | reverse complement strand
GCTATCACCTCGCGGACCTGCCAGCCGATGGCGCAGCGCTGATGGCAGCGCTCACCGCCGGACCCACCAACCAAGATCGGGTGCGCGATGGCGGCGGCTTTCTCGACGGCGCTGACTACCGCGCGGGCTTCGCCAAGCTGCCGGCAGACCTGCAGACCGCGATCACCACCCAGTGGGGCGCACCCGAAGCCGATCCCGGGTGGAGTGGTACTGGCTTCCGCATCCCGGCGCTGACCTTCGGCGCCGTCAGCATCCTGATCCAGCCGAGCCGCGGCTACGGCGTCGATGCGCTGGCGACGGTGCACAGCCCCGATCTCGTGCCGCCGCACGGCTACATCGCGAGCTATCTGTGGCTGCGCCGCCGCACGGACGCGGTGATCCAGCTCGGCAAGCACGGCACGCTCGAATGGTTGCCGGGCAAGTCGGTGGCACTGTCCGCCCGCTGCTGGCCGGTCGCGGTGCTCGGGCCGATGCCGGTGATCTACCCGTTCATCGTCAATGATCCGGGCGAGGGCGCGCAGGCCAAGCGCCGTAACGCCGCCGTGATCATCGACCACCTGACCCCGCCGCTGACGCGTGCGGCAAGCTACGGGCCGCTGAAGGATTTGGAACAGCTGGTCGATGAATACCACGCCGCCGCCAGCCTGGATGCCAAGCGCCGCGCGTGGCTGGGGGACGAGATCCTCACCCGGATCGATGCCGCCGGCCTCGCCGCCGAGTGTGGCATCGCGGCCGATGACGACGTGCCAACCCGCCTCGCGAAGCTCGACGGGTTCTTGTGCGAGGTAAAGGAACTACAGATCCGCGATGGCTTGCATGTGTTTGGCACAGCACCCGATGCGGCACAGACGATCGATCTGTTGGTGGCACTGACCCGCATTCCCCGGGGACCCCGCGCGTCGCTGATCCGCGCGCTGGCCGATGATTTTGCCTTGGGCTTCGACCCGCTCAACTGCCGGTTTGCGGAGGCTTGGGATGGGCCGCGGCCACCGGCATTGGCCGATGCCTCGCCCGATCCCTGGCGCAGCATCGGTGACACGGTCGAGCGCCTGGAACTCCTTGCGCGCCGACTGGTGGCGGGTGAGGTCCGAGCCACCGATCTGCCACGCACGGCAACGGTGCTGGCTGAAATCGACGACGAGTTGCGCCCGAAGCTGACCGCCTGTGCCACGGCGGAAGCCGCAGCCCTGATCACAGCGCTCAACGGTGGCTTCATCGCACCCGGCCCCTCCGGCGCGCCGACCCGCGGCCGGCCGGATGTGCTGCCGACCGGGCGGAATTTCCATTCCGTCGATCCACGCGCCTTGCCGACGCCGGCCGCCTGGGCGCTTGGTCAGCGCTCGGCCGAGGGGCTGCTGGAACGCCACGCCCAGACCACGGGCTCCGACCTCACCTCAGCAATCCTGACGGTCTGGGGCACCGCCACCATGCGCACCGGCGGGGATGACATCGCCCAGGCGCTGGCGCTGATGGGGGTGCGGCCGGTGTGGGACGCAGCAGCGGCGCGAGTGACGGGGCTTGAGGTGATGACCCTCAACCGCCCGCGCGTCGATGTGTCCTTGCGCATCTCCGGCTTCTTTCGCGATGCATTTCCCACCCTGATCGATCTGGTCGACCGCGCGGTCGGCCTGGTCGCCGCCCTCGATGAGCCGCCGGCCCAGAACCCGCTGGCGGCTGCCATCCGCCAAGACCAAGCCGCCGGCGTGCCGGCCGCCCACGCGCGTCGCCGGATCTATGGCGCCAAGCCCGGCAGCTATGGCGCTGGCCTGCAGGCGCTGATCGATGAGCGGGCGTGGCGCGACACCGCGGACCTCGCTGGCGCCGTGATTGCCTGGGGCGGCTATGCCTATGCGAGCGATGGCGATGGCGGCAGTGCTCAGGGGGCGGGCGACAGCGCCGGCTTCACCCGCCGCCTTTCGCGCGTGCAAGCCGTGCTGCACAACCAAGACAACCGCGAACATGATCTCTTGGACAGCGATGACTACTACCAATTCGAAGGCGGGCTGACGGTCGCGGCGACCGTGCTGCAGGGCGTGCGCCCGCAGGTCTGGCACCAGGATCACAGCCGGCCCGAGCGCCCGGTCACCCGCTCGCTGACCGAAGAACTGGCGCTGATCATCCGCGGCCGGGCGGTCAATCCGAAATGGATCGCGGGTGCCTTGCGCCACGGCTACAAGGGGGCGGCAGAGATCGCCGCCACGGTCGACTACGCGTTTGCGTTTGCGGCCACCACCGGCGCCATCAGCCACGAACAGTTCGAAGCGCTCTACCAAGCCTACCTCGGCGATAGTGTCGTGCGCGACGCGATTGGCCAGGCGAACCCGGCAGCGCTCGTTGAGATCGCCGATCGCTTTGCCGAAGCGATTGACCGCGGCCTCTGGCAGCCGCGCACCAACACCGTCGTCCCCACACTTGACCGAGTGAGAACGCCATGACCGACGAGGCCGACCTCGACCAACGCCACGCGGAAAAGATGGCCAAGCGCAAAGCCGCGCGGGCCAAAATCATCGCGACCAAGACGATCGAAAAGGGTCTGCTGATCGTCCACACTGGCCTTGGCAAGGGCAAGTCGACGGCGGCGTTTGGGCTCGTCATGCGCTGCCTCGGCCACGGCCTCAAGGTCGGCATCATCCAGTTCACCAAGGGGGCCTGGACCTCGGGCGAGCGCGCGGTGATCGACCGATTCCCCGATCTCGCCACCATCAAGGTGATGGGCGAAGGGTTTACCTGGGAGACCCAAGATCGCCAGCGCGACCTCGCGGCCGCGCGCGCTGCCTGGGCTGCAGCCCAGGAGATGATGGCCGATCCCACCCTGCACTTGGTGCTGCTGGATGAGCTCAACATCGTGCTGCGCTACGATTACCTTGATGTGGTCGATGTGGTGGCCGGGTTGCAGGCCCGCCGGGCAGATCTGCACGTGGTCGCCACCGGCCGCAACGCCAAGCCCGAGCTCATCGAGGCCGCCGATCTGGTGACCGACATGACCTTGGTCAAACACCCGTTCCGCAGCGGCGTCAAAGCGCAGCGCGGGATCGAGTTTTAGGAGGACCCAAGGATGGACCGCCGCACCCTGATCGCTGGCCTGCCGCTCGCTCTGGCGGCCTGCACCACCAACCCAGTCACCAATCCGCAGCAGGATCTGGTCGACCGTGCCCGCGCCTCGGCCGAAAGCTTGCGGTTTGAGGCGAACATGGGCGCTGAACTCGACCGGCTGATCCCGCGCGCGCGCGGCGTGATCATCGTGCCGTCATTCTTTCGCGCCGCGATCATCGTCGGTGGCCAGGGCGGCAGCGGCGTGCTGATGGCGCGTGGTGCGAGCGGCTGGACCGGGCCGGTGTTCTTGAACCTCGGCTCCGGTTCGGTCGGCCTGCAGGCCGGCGTGCAGCAGGCCGAAGTGATGCTGCTGGTGATGAACGATGGCACGCTCGGGCGCCTGACCAGCACGACCGTGCGCGCCGGTGCGGATCTTTCGATCGCGCTTGGCACTGCGGGGGCGGGCATGTCTGGCGGCACCACGCCCAACCTCTCAGGTGACATCATCGCCTACGCCCGCACTGCTGGTCTGTTTGGCGGTATCGCACTCGAAGGCATGGTGATCTCCCCGCAGGAGGAGTGGAACGCGACGTACCACGGTGCCGGCATGACCGCGCGCGATATCGTCGCCCGCGGGGTGTTGGCGCCTGGCGCCCAGCGCCTCGCCCGCCAGCTGGACCCGAGGGTGTGAGGCGCGCCCCCGCCCTGATGCTGCAAGGCACTGGTTCCGACGTTGGCAAGTCGGTGCTGGTCGCCGGTCTTGCGCGCGCATACGCCAAGCGCGGGCTGAAAGTGCGCCCGTTCAAGCCGCAGAACATGTCGACCAATGCTGCCGTCACGGCGGATGGCGGGGAAATCGGCCGCGCCCAAGCCTTGCAGGCGCGTGCGTGTGGGGTGGCACCCTCGGTCCATATGAACCCAGTGCTGCTGAAGCCGGACAGCGAGCGGGGCTCCCAGATCATCGTCCAAGGCACAGTGGTCGGCCGGGCGGAGGCGCGCACGTACAGCGCCATGAAGCCCAGCCTGATGCCGGCAGTGCTGGAGAGTTTCCGCCACCTTGGATCTGAAGCTGATCTGGTGCTGGTCGAAGGGGCAGGGTCAGCGTCCGAGGTGAACTTGCGCGCGAACGACATTGCCAACATGGGCTTTGCCGAAGCGGCCAATGTGCCCGTCCTCCTGGTCGGTGACATCGACCGGGGTGGGGTGATCGCCAGCATTGTTGGCACCCATGCGCTGTTGCCGCTGTCCGAGCGCGCA
>JAAFHH010000035.1 GCA_013297545.1 Alphaproteobacteria bacterium | reverse complement strand
AACGAGACCCGGCCAGTCCGGCACGCCGAAGCCCAGCACCAGGCCGGCTGCAACCACCAGACCCGGCCCGAGCGAACGGGCAAGCGGATAGACCACCGAAAACGCCCCGGTTGCGTAGGCACGCCGCATGGTCACCAACGTGCCAGCACTGATCAGGCTGGAGGCGATGATCCACGGCACCACCGCGAGCGGCGGCGGGCCGACAATCCACATCAGCACGAAGGCGACCACGCCGGCCGTGACCACTTGCGCCGTCATCGCGGCACCGGGGTCGTTGGCGGACTTGACCGCCGCGTTCCAGCTCGCGTGCAGCAAGCCACTCAGCAGCGCAGCCGCGATCGCGAGCGGCTCCACCTAAAGCGGCTTGTAGAAAAAGATGGTCGCGAAGGCCCCGCCCGCACCATCGAGCGCGTAGCCCGGGATTTCACCGGCCCGCTGCCAGCCGTGGCGCTGATAGAGCCGTTCGCCTGCATGACCCGGCACGGTGTCGAGGACGAGGAGGCGCAGTCCCGCAGCCCGCGCCGTATCCTCCACCCGCGCCAACAGCGCCGCCCCAAGCCCGCGGCGCTGCGCGCGGGCGGCCACCAGCATCTTAGAGACATCGCCGCGATGGGCTTGGTTCGGCATCGCCGATCGCACCAGCTGTACGGTGCCGACCAGATCAGCGCCCTCGAACGCGCCCAACAGCGTGCGCTCACCAGATACCACGCCGTTGCACACCCCTCGCCAAAACGCGACCGCCGCATCCAGCGCCAGCGGCGGCAAAAAGCCGACCGACGCACCATCGGCGACCGCTTCCTGCAGCAGGGCAGCAAGCGCCGGGATCGCGGCTTCGGCTTCGGCTTCGGAGACGGACAATGGGCGGATGATCAGCGGCATCAGCGCTCTCCCCTTGGATTGTGGTCAGATTTCCCGTATAATGGACAAATGTCAACTGATGCTGATCTGGCCACGACCATCCGCCGGGAGCGCGAACGCCGCGGCTGGTCGCTGGAGGACTTAGCCGCCCACGCCGGCGTCTCAAAGTCGATGATCAGCCGGCTGGAACGCGCCGAAGCAAGCCCAACCGCCGCCCTGCTCGGCCGGTTGTCCGGCGCCTTCGGCCTCACGCTGTCGCAATTCTTCCGCCGGGTCGAGGCGAGTGGCGCGCGGCTGGTGCGCGAACAGGACCAGCACCGGTGGCAAGACCCTGCGAGCGGCTACCAGCGCCGCCAGATCTCCCCACCAGCGAGCGACGATCTTGACTTGGTCGAAGTCGAGCTGCCGGCCGGGGCGGACGTGCCGTTTCCCGCCCAGTCCTATACCTTCATCCGCCAGCTGATCTGGGTGCTGGCCGGCGACCTTGTCTTCGTTGAGGGCGAAGAACGCCATGTCATGGCGGCCGGCGACTGCCTGGTGCTGGGCGAACCCGCACCCTGCCGGTTCCTTAACCCAGGCGACCAGCCCTGCCGCTACGTCGTCGCGGTCGCCCGGCGCTGATCTACAGCCTCTGTCTCAACCAGCGGCAAGATCAAGGTCGCGCGCAGGCCCGGCGCACCATCGCCCAGCGCCAACCGCCCGCCATGCAGAGTCATGACTGCGGTGACCAGGCTGAGGCCCAGGCCGTTGCCGGGTGTTGACCGGCTTTGTTCCAGGCGCACGAAGCGCTGCACCACCCGGGCACGGTCGTCGGCCGGGATGCCGGGGCCGCTATCGGTGACGCTGAATGCCGCTTCGCCGTCCGCGACCGCCACCTCGACCGCGACGCGGCTGCCGTCCGGGCTGAACTTGATCGCGTTGTCGAGCAGGTTGGCGAGTGCCTGGAACAACAGCTGGCGATTGCCGCGCACCAGCGCCTCGGCCGGGATATCGGACGTGAACGCAATCCCGCGCGCCTCCGCCACCGCCTCGTAGAGTTCGACCGCGTCGCGGGCGAGGGCTGCAAAGTCGAGGGTGACCAGGTGATCGCGCCCGCTGCCCGCTTCGGCCTGCGCGATCGACAACAACGCGTTGAAGGTCGCCAAGATCTGGTCGGTTTCGACCACCGCTTGTTCCAGGGCGGCGCGATACTGGTCCGGTGCGGTGGCGGCCAGCAGTGTCACCTCCAGGCGCGACTTCAAGCGGTTCAGCGGCGAGCGCAGATCATGGGCGATGTTGTCCGACACCTCGCGCATGCCGACCATCAGCCGGTCGATCTGCACCAGCATTTCGTTCAGATTGCCGGACAGCCGATCGAACTCATCGCCGGACCCGCCGACTGGGATGCGTTCGTGCAAGTCGCCTTGCATGATCCGCTTGGTCGTACGGTTGATCGCCTCCAGCCGCTGGCGCATATCCCGGCTCATCACCATGCCGCCGACCATGCCGAGCGCCAAGGTGATCAGGACTGACCACACCAGGGATTGTTCGATCAGCCCTTCAAAGCCTTCGCGTTCGCGCAGATTGCGGCCGACCAGCAAGTGGTAACCTTCCGATAACAGGAACGACATGGCGCGCACTTCGTAGCCCGATGCGTCCTCATCATCGGATAACAGCACCTGAAACGTTGCCCAGCGGCCTTGGCGTTCCACGTCCGTCGGCCAGGCCGGCAGATTGCCCGCGACCGGCTGATAGTCCGTGTCGGTCAGCAAATAGATCGCGTCGCCGACCCGGTCTTGCGCGATACGCTCCGCGATCGCCTCGGTCAGGCCGGCGAGACCGGTCTCGCGGTAGCGATCGGACAGGCCGTTGATCTCCGCGATGATGGTCGCGTTGATCTGGCGATCGATGAAGCCAACTGTGGTGACATAGATGAAGCCGAGCAGCATCGCGACGGACACGCCGAACAAGCCGGCATAGACCGCCACGACGCGAAACGCCCATGTGCGCACGAGGCGCAGTGGCGACAGGATCACAATCGGCTACTCCGCGGGATCGACCGGCTCTGGTCCGCGCAAACAGTACCCTGATCCGCGCACCGTGTGCAGCAGCGCTGGCTCAAAGCCCCGGTCGATCTTCTGGCGCAGCCGGCTGATGTGCACGTCGATCACATTGGTCTGCGGGTCGAAGTGATAGTCCCACACGTGTTCGAGCAGCATGGTGCGGGTGACGACGTGGCCGGCGTTGCGCATCAAGTACTCAAGCAGCTGAAATTCGCGCGGCTGCAGGTCGATATCTTTGCCGGCGCGCACCACAGTGCGGGCGAGCAGATCCATCGTCATGTCCGCCACCCGCAGCTTGGTTTCGACCTGCGGGCCAACACCCCGGCGCAGCATCGCCTCCAAGCGCGCCAAGAGTTCCGAAAACGCGTAGGGCTTGACCAGGTAGTCGTCGCCACCGGCCTTCAGGCCCTTGACCCGGTCATCGACGTGACCCAATGCTGAGAGAATCAGCACCGGCGTCTTGATGCCGGAGGCGCGCATCGCACCCACGATCTTTAGGCCATCGGCGAACGGCAGCATGCGGTCGATGATCATGGCGTCGTAGCCATCGGTCATCGCCTGCACCATGCCGTCGCGCCCATCCTTGGCGTGGTCGACGACATAGCCGGTTTCCTTCAGGCCCTTCACAAGGTACGAGGCGGCATCCGCGTCGTCCTCAATCACCAAAATGCGCATCAACACCGCCGGCGGGGTCGCAAGAGTTACGGTCGCGAGCATTGTCGGGTCTTCCTTGGTCGCCGCCAAGCCGGGATTTCGCGGGCAATCCGCTTGTGCCGGCTGGGCTCGGGCGGGATGATGGCGAATATCGCCTTGCGGGGTCCTTGGCGGCGGATGAATTCGCTGTTAGCTGCTGGGTGTGCGCCTGATGTGTGTTTGGGGGAACCGCCATGTCCGCCTTCGATGCTGCCAACTTGCTGATCCAATCGCGCCGCGGCGGGCCGAAGCCCAATACCTTGCCAGAGCAAATTCGCGACACGGACTGGGCCTACCGGGTCCAAGCCCTGATCATCGGCGACATGGGCGGCAAGGTTGGTGGCTGGAAGGCGGGGCTGTCCGCCAACGACCCGCCGTCGCGCGCACCGTTGCCGCTGGCTGGCCTGCGCTGGTCGCCGGTCACGCTGCCGCTATCGCAGATGCCGTTCGGTGGCATCGAAGCCGAAATCGCCTTTCGCCTCGCCCGCGACCTGCCACCGATCGGCCAGCGTTACACGCTGGGCCACGTGGCAGATGCGATCGATGCCGCCGCCACCGCAATCGAGCTGGTCGACACCCGCTACGCCGATTTCGCCAAGGCGCGGCCGGTGGACAAGCTCGCCGACCTCGGCAGCCACTTCGGCCTGGTGTTGGGCGTGCCCCTGACGAGCTGGCGCACGCTGCCGCTCGAACAGCTGGTCGTGCGCATGACGGTCGACGGCACGGTGGTCGTCGACCAAACCGGCGGCCACAGTGCCGGCAATCCGCTCGAAGCGGTCGCCTGGCTTGCCAACCACCTGCACGACTACGGCGATTGGCTGCGCGCCGGCCAATGGGTGACGACCGGTGCGATCGGCGGCCTGAAGCGCGCCACCTCCGGCGGGTTGGTGCGGGTGGAGATCGCTGGGCTCAGCCCAGCGGAAGCGCAGCTGCTGGTCTAGCGGATATCCGCGCAGCAGCGAAAGCCGAGGTGATAGTTCGCATGCCCGTTGCCGGCATCGATGCGGGTGCGGTGCCAACCCGGTTCGCGCCAATGGCAGTCGTCGGGGTGGACGAGCTGCGTGGCACTGCGGCTGAAGGCGAACCAGCTGCCCTTCATTTCGGTCACGCCCTCCCCGCCCGCACTGCCGCGCTGGGCGGGGGTGAGGGGGAGGTTCATATGCTCGGCGGCGTTGCCGTGGAGATCATACACACCGCTTGGGCTCACACAGGCGTGGAACCAGCCGGCGGGGGCCGTGTTGGTGCCGCACTGGCCGCGCACGTCGCCGCCGGGGGTTTGGATCGCGCGGTCGCAGCCCGGTGACTTGCCGATCCCGAAGCCGCAAAGGTCGCCGCGGCGTTCCGCGCCATAGGCGTAGAGGATGCGGCGGGCGCGGTTGTGAGCGTCGCGCGCCCCGCCGTCGACCGGACCGGCGTAGGACCCCGCACACGCCCCCTCCCATTCGGCCGCGTCGCACAGGCGCTTGCCCATGGCGCGGCAGATGCCTTGCGCCTCGCGCGGTGTGACCCAGGTGACCGGGTAGCTGCACGGCAGGCCGGGGAATTCAAACTGATCGATGCAGGTGGTCGCCTGCTCCGGCGGCTCACCTGCGCGGTGCAGCGGGACCATGTGTGGGCGCTGGCAGATCGCGGCGGCGGTGGGTGGTGTCCGGATCAGGCCGCGGTCCAACACCTCGCGCCGGCATTGCTCAACACTGACTGGGTGGTTGGTCGCCCCCGCTACCCCTTGGGTTGCGAAGCGGGCGCGATCCAGCGCGGCGCTGAGGGCTTGGGATTGGGCGGGCGTCAGCCGGTGGCCCGTGACAATGTCTTGTACCAACGCCCGGTCCACCGCCGCCGCGGGTACCCCCGCCAGCAGCACGCAGATCAGGGCAAGCCAGCGGATCAGAGGCTCAATCCCGGTGGGCGCAGGCGGAAGCCGCCGGTGTCGTCACCAGACGACCAGCTCGCCCGCTGGCGCCCAGGGTCGCCGAGACCATGGGCCAGAAGCGTCAAGAACGGCGCCTTGGAGGCGAGCGAGAGCGCGGGTGCCGCCGGCTTCGGCTCGGCAACGCTTGCCTGTGCGATCACGGGTGCGGCAGGTTTTGCCGGGTCGGCAGCAGCGCCGACGGCTGCGTGTGCTTCGACCAGACCCGGCCCGGCGGCCGAGCGCAGGCGGGCGGTTTCGATCTTCAGCGCGTCGGTGGCGGCGAACGCGCGCTCCAGCCGGCCGGCGATCAGCGGGTCATCGCGCAGCGCAAGCGCACGGTTGAGATCGGCGGTATCGACAATGCCAAAGCCATCGCGGCCCCGCTGGACGGCCTTGGAAAGCTTGGCTTCGCCAATGCTGGCGCCCTGTTCGCGCAGCATCCACAGCCATGTCTGATCACTGACCTTGGCCGTGCCAGCCGGGGGCTTGGTGCCCTCGCCGCCCACTTGACCGACCAGCAGCTTGAAGCCGCCGGCTGGAGCCTGCGGGCTTTGGGCCGCGTCTTGGCGCAGCAGTCGGTCGTTCGATGCAATCGGACGCACGCTCATGGAACCGCCTCACTCACCACCTCAGTTCGTCCAGCGACGAACCTCACCGCTGTCGATATGCACAAACCCTGCCGAAGGATAAAGCCCGACCCCGCCAGCGCCAAGTTTCAGCGCGAGCTCGGCGATTTGGCGCGGCGCCGTGCCCGCCATCGAGATGTCTGCCGCCATGCCAGCGAGGTGCAGGGACCGCTGGGCCGCCCCTTCGAGGCGCCGGTTGGTTTCCGGCGCGCGGTAGCCAGAGGTCACCAGGAAGGGGGCGCGAAAGCCAAGGCCGGCTTGGATCGCACCCAAGATCTCGATCAGCCGGGGATCAATGGCGAGGCTTTCGGCCGCCCCGCGGTCGCGCAGCATCACAGCAATCGCCCCGAGGGCAGTCGGGTCCCACGTGGTGCCCCGGCGATAGACCCGGCGCACTTCGTCACCCGCCGGGTTGGTCAGCCACAGCCAGGTTTCGCTCGCAGCATAGGCCGGCACTGCCAGCGCCAGCGGACCCAACAGGATCAGGCGGCGCGAGGCAGCCATGGCGGCTAGACGCGGCTGACCCGCATGGCGAGACAGCGGCCGGCGTCTTCAAACCGAACCGCCTGCGCCATCCGGGAGACAATGAACAAGCCGCGCCCGCCGGGATTCTCGAGATCCGGCATCGCGCCACCGAGCAGCGCTTCGAGCTTGGCTTCGGCATCGGGCGACCCGTCGCCTTCCTGCCACACCCGCCACCACAGGCTGTTGTCGTCGACGGTGGCAAACACCCCAACGCCGCGGCGCGCCAAGGCGGGATCGAACGGATCAGTTGGGGCGGCGATGCGCAAGTTGCCGTGCAGCGAGGCGTTGGCGATCGCCTCGGTCAACAGCAAGTCGCAGTCGCCGCGCATCTGCTCGCCCAACACCCCGGTTGCGACCAAGTGATCGAGCAGCCAGGGGGTGACCCGCTCGCGCACCATATCGCCGGTGCTGAGGCACCAGCCGATGTGGGTGCCCGCAGCCGCCTCAGTCGCCAGCCGCTGCAGCCAGAGCGGGTCGAGACCCGCGGTTTGGCCGAAGCTGTAGCCCTGCGCCAGCGCCTTCGGCACGGCATCATCGCCAACACTGGCGAGCACCAGCACGCTGGCGCTGGGGGCTGGTGTGTCGAGCGGCTCGGCGCCGGTCCCGGCGGTGGCAAGCCCAAGACCCGCCGCGTCGCGCACGACAGCCGTCCAACCGGCGCTGTCGAGGCCAGTCCCACGGATCACCGGCAAAGAGTGCGATTCAGTCTGCACGCTGGTCATGCCTCAATCGTAAACAGCCGGCCGAACTGGACCAAATCCATCACACGACGCACGCCGGGCCGGGCGCCGCGCAATACCACTTCGATCTTGTGCTCTTCAGCACGCTTCAAGACGCGGATCAGAAAGCCGAGCCAGTGACTGTCGATGATGTCGACGGCCCCAAGTTCAAACACGATCCGCTGGGTTGGCGTGGCGGCTGACTTCTGGAACAGCTCGTCCAGCACGCGCGCCCCCTCGCCGTAGCCTTGGAAGGTCAAGGACCCGATGGCGGTGGCGACGAGGTCAGTGCCCACATGGGCTTGGGTGATCATCGTCGTCATGCGCGCTCCAACCAAATCATGGTGAGGTCATCGGTCCAGGGCGGGGCCGAGTGGACAGCCAGCCGGCGCTTCATCGCACCGACCCGGTCGCCATCCTCAGCCGTCGCGGCAGCGGCGACCCATTCGCCCAATTCTTCGATCGAGACGGGCGCACCGCTTTCGATCAAGCAATCCGAATAGAGGAACAAGAAGCTGCCGGCCGGCATCGCGACTTCGCGTTCCTGGTAGCTCCAATCCTCGCCGATGCCGAGCATCAGGCCGCGGGAATTCAGTTCTTCGAACTGGATCGTGCCATCGGCGCCGCGCCGACCAACCAGCGGCTGGGGCGCGCCTGCACCAGCGTAGCGCAGGATCCCAGCTTCCAGATCGAGCACGGCATAAAAGGCAGTCGCCAGCAATTCGCCCTGGAAGCTCGCCACAATCTCGCGGTTGAGCGCGGTCAGCCAGTCGGACGGGCTTTCAGTCAAGCCCAGCAGGTGCGGGATCAAGCTGTGCAGCCGGAAGGCGTTGATCGCCGCGACCAACCCGTGGCCGGAAATATCCGCGACAAACACCGCGATCTTGCCGGGGTTGCAGGTCGGCATCGCCCAGATGTCGCCACCGACCTCATCTGAGGGGGTGTACTCCGCCTGCAGCAGCAAATTGTCTTTGGCGAGCTGGTTGGTCAGCAGCTGCGGGTCCGGCAGCACCGACCGCTGCATGCGCCGGGCGACATCCAGGTCGCGGGCGAGCCGGCCGCGGAAGGCAGTCAGGCTTTCAACCATCAGCCGGTTTTCGAGGTGCACGCGCATGCGCGCGACCAGTTCCTGCAGGTCGAGCGGCTTGGTCACCACGTCGGTGCCGCCGGCTTCGAAACACTTCAGGCGATCTTGGCTGGACGACAGCGCGGTCTGGATGATCACCGGCACATCGGTCATGCCGAGTTCGCCGCGCAGCTTCTTGCAGGTCTCGAACCCATCGAGCCGCGGCATCATGATGTCGAGCAGGATGAGGTCTGGCTTCGGGCCAGCAGTCAGCTTTTCGATGCATTCGAGCCCATCGAAGGCGAACGCGATCTTGCCCACACCCAGGCGCTGGGCTGCCACGTCCAGCAGCTTGCGGTTCACCGGGTGGTCATCGACGATCAGCACATAGCAGCTGTCGATCCCGCGCTGGAACGCCGTCTCAGCGCGCTGAGGGGTCGTCACCACACTCACGGTGTAGCGCCCTTCGGTCTCGGATCGTTACCCCTGCCGTGCATTCCTGTCCCCGTCGTGATGCGGGGACGGCTGACCGACCGGCGCCCGCGCTGCATCATTGGCATTTGATGTCATCCTGGCAATGGGAGATGACGGTATTTGCAGATATCCATTCCGGTCTAGGCAAAACCGCCTGCGCGCAATGGTCTAGATCAGCCGTGTGTTAACCGCCAGCCGAATGAGCCGCCTTGGCGAGTTCTTCCTCACGCAAGCGAAAACGCTGGAGTTTACCGGTTTCCGTGCGCGGCAAAGCATCGCGGAACTCAATCGCCCGCGGATACTTGTAGGGCGCGATCTCCTGTTTCACGAACGCCTGCAACGCGGCGACGGTGTCAGTGGTGGCGAGGGTCGGGTCGCGCAATACGACAAATGCCTTAACAATCTGGCCACGGTCCGCGACGGGGCTCGCGACCACTGCACACTCTTTCACCCAGGGGTGATCGAGCAGCACGGATTCGACCTCTGGCCCCGCGATGTTGTAGCCCGCCGAGATGATCATATCGTCGTTGCGGGCCTGGTACCAAAAATACCCATCGCTGTCGCGGACATAGACGTCGCCGGTGATGTTCCAGCCGTGCTGCACATAGGCCTGCTGGCGCTCCAGGTTCGCAAGGTAGCGGCACCCAGTCGGACCCCGGATCGCCAAACGCCCGGGCTCCCCATCCGGCAATGGCGCGCCATCAGGCCCCAAGATCGCTGCCTGATAGCCGGGAATCGCCTTACCCGTCGCACCAGGCCTGGTGTCATCGCCGGAGGAGGAGACGAAGATGTGCAACAGTTCCGTTGCCCCCAACCCATCGATGATCTTGAGGCCGGTGCGCTCGGCCCAGAGCTCGAAGGTCGGCTTCGGCAGATGCTCGCCGGCAGAGACCGAGCGGGTCAGGCTGCTCAAGTCGAAGCGATCGACCATGTCGGCCATCTGCCGGTAGCCGGTCGGGGCCGTGTAGGTCGCCGTGCAGCGGTGCCGCTCGACCGTCGCCAGCAAGATCTCCGGCGAGAATTTTTCGAGCAGCACGCTCGCCGCGCCGACGCGCATCGGGAACAGCACCAACGCCCCAAGACCGAAGGTAAAGGCGAGCGGGGGCGAGCCGACCATCACATCATCGCGGCGGATCTTGAAGATATGCGGCGGAAAACAATCGGCGATCGCCACCATATCCCGGTGGAAGTGCACGGTGCCCTTCGGTGCACCGGTGGTGCCCGACGTGAAGGCGATCAGCGCGATGTCATTGGCCGCTGTGTCGACTGCCTTGAAGCCCGGTGTTTCTGCTGCCATCGCACGGTCGAGATCGGCATCTGCGTTGCCTTTGCCGGTGGACGTGAACAGCGCGATCCGCGTCAGGCCCGGCACCCGGCTTTGCGTCGCCACCATCTCGTCCGCGAGCTTGATGTCGCATAGCGCCAGGCTGATCTCGCACGCCTCGACGATGTAGGCCAACTCGCGCGCCCGCAGCAGCGGCATGGTCGCGATGTAAATCGCACCGACCTTGAGCACGGCGAAGTGAGCCGCCACCATCATCGGGTTGTTGGGCGCGCGCAGCAGCACCCGGTGACCGGGGCGCACGCCGTAGGTATTGACCAGCGCCTTCGCCATCCGGTCGACGGTTTCCTGCAGGCGGCGATAGCTCCAGATCTCGTCTTCGAAGATCAGGCAGACCCGGTCGCCATCACCGGCGGCAACCCGGGCGTCGACGAACACTTCCGCCGCGTTGAACCGGTCAGGATACGCGGCCAAGGTTGGCAGCACGCTGAAGTCCATCTGCGGCCACAGATCCTGCGGTGGCAGGCGGTTGCGGGCGAAGCTGTCGATGTGGGCGCTGGGGCCCGCTCCTGGTTGGTGCATCTCTCCCCCCCCTACCCGACTGGTGCGGCGACAAACGGCACGGCTGGTGCCACGGCGACGGTGATGGTTTCGCTGGGCGCGCTCTGGCGGCCGACTGCGTCGTACGCCCGCACGTAGTAGCGATAGGTCAGGCCACCCAGCACCCGCCGGTCGATGAACTGCGTGCCTTTAACGGCTTCGGCGACCCGGAACGGTTCCTCACCCTCCGCCCGCCAGACATCGTAACCGGCGATCGTGCCAGCCGCCCGCTGCCAGCGCAGCCGCACTTCGCCCGGGCGCTCTTCCAGCGTGAGGTTGGGTGCTGGCCAGTCCGGCGGGATCGCACCCGGCTGATCGGCAGGCGCTTGGCGCGCCCCCTTCGGCCACAAGAAGCAGTGTACTTCCTTGAAGTTCTCATCGAGCTGCTTGCAGACGTTGCAGTAGATGCAGCGCAAGATCTCGTCCGGGCGGTTCGATGCGAGCTTTTTCACCCAATCGGGGTCCGCTAGGAGCTGGCGCGCCATGCCGATCAGATCGGCCTGCCCGGTCGCCAACAGGCGTTCGGCATCCGCAGGATCCGAGATCTTGCCGACCGACGCGATTGGCGTGCGGTAGCCGTGGGCCTGGACATAGTCGCGGATCGCAGCCGCCAAGTGGGCGTGCGGCAGGGCTGGATAGGCGTCCCCCGGCATGCAGCGATCACCCGAATACCCCGTGTAGGGGTAGAGCGGCTGGCCGTCCCGGTGCACCGCATCCTCGAACTTGCCGCCGACGGACAAGGAGATGTAGTCGACCCCGAGCATCGCCATACGCAGTGCGATGCGCTTGGCGTCTTCGACTGTGTAGCCGTCCTTGATGCATTCCTCCGCCAGGAAGCGCACCCCAACCCCGAAGCTATCGCCCACCCGCGCGCGCACTGCTTGGTAGACCCGGCCGAAGAGACTGAGCCTGCCTTCCAGCGTGCGGCCATCGTAGGCATCGCGCCGGGGATTGCGCGCGGACAGAAAACTGGAGAGCGTATAGGCATGCGCTGAATGCAGCTCCACCCCGTCGTAGCCGGCATCTTGGGCGCGCGCGGCGGCGGAGGCGAAGTCCGCCACGATGCCGTCGATCTCCGCATCCGACAGGCTGTCGATGGTTTGCCGCCAGCCGGAGCGGGCGACTTTGAGGAAATGGATGATCTGCGGCACGATGATCGAGGGACCGGCATCGCGCACCCGGCGCACCAGCTCCGCGTGGCCGGGCGTGAAGGCATCCTCGCTCAAGCGCAACAGCGGGCCGGACTTTGCCGTGTGGATCGCGGTGGCCTCGACCACGATCAGCCCGACACCGCCCGTGGCGTAGCGCACATAGCGATCGATGATCGCCTCATTGACGTAGCCATCCTCGCCCGAAAGCCGCGTCACCATCGCCGGCACCAGCACGCGGTTGGGTGCCGTCATGGGCCCAAGTTTGATCGGCTGCAGCAGGTTCATGATCCGCCACCCGCCGCCGCCAGCACTTGGCCCGCGATGATCAGTTTTTGCACCTCGCTCGCCCCCTCGTAGATCCTGAGTGCGCGAATTTCGCGGTAGAGCCGCTCGGCAATATGGCCGGCAACGACACCGTGGCCACCGTGCAGTTGGACCGCACTGTCGATCACGGTTTGGGCGATTTCCGTCGCCCCCAGTTTGGCCATCGAGGCTTCGCGGCTGATCCGCCGGCCGGTTGCGTCTTTGGTCCAGGCCGCCCGGTAGACCAACAGCGCCGCCTGGTCGACGCCGAGCGCCATGTCTGCAATGCGGCCTTGGGTCATCTGCAAGTCGCTGAGCGGTTTGCCGAACAGCTGGCGGGTCATGGTGTGGGTCACCGTCTCCGCCAATGCCCGCCGGGCAAAGCCAAGGGCGGCCGCGCCAACTGTGGAGCGGAAAACATCCAAGGTCGCCATCGCAACCGCAAACCCGCGGCCCGCCTCGCCGATCAGCGCATCGCCGTCGACCCGCACGTTGGTGAGCGTGAGGGACCCCAGCGGGTGCGGCGCGATCACCGGCAGCCGGGCGGACACCTCAAAGCCCGGCGTACCCGCCTCGACCAAAAACGCGGATAGACCTTTGGCACCCGGCGCCTCCCCGGTGCGGGCGAACACAATATACACATCAGCAATGCCGGCGTTGGAAATCCAAGTCTTGGTGCCATCGAGCACCCAGCCATTGCCGTCACGCGTGGCGGTGGTCGCGATCGAGGCGACGTCTGATCCCGCCGCCGGTTCGGACAAAGCAAACGCCGGGATCACCGTGCCCGCCGCAACCCGGGGCAGCCAGCGCTGGCGCTGTTCCGGCGTGCCGAACAAGGATACCGGCCCCATGCCAAGACCCTGCATCGCGAACGCGAAGTCCGCCACGCCGTCGGCCAGCGCCA
>JAAFHH010000347.1:2724-4291 GCA_013297545.1 Alphaproteobacteria bacterium | reverse complement strand
GGTGTTGATGGCTGGTGCGATTGGGACACGCCGTCGGACTTTTTGAACATCGAACTCGGCGCAAGTACGCTGCCACCCGGGGTCGCGTTGCGCATCGGGCAAAACGTGGCGGACCCGCTGGTGGTGCAATTGGCACTCGCCGCCCACCGGGTTGGGCCCGATCCCGATGACACAGCCGCGCTTTACCGTGACACCATGCTGGTGACGTTGGGTGCCCACATCGCACGCACCTTTGGTGCAGCAGCCCCACCCCCGCCTGCCGCAACCCTGGACCCGCGGCTCGCGCGCGCGGTTGCCGTGATCGAAGATCGCTTCGCTGAACCGCAACGCCTCGATGCCCTGGCCAGTGTCGCTGGCATGAGCCCGTTTCACTTCGCAAAATCGTTCAAGGCCGCAACTGGCTTCGCGCCGCATCAGTATTTGGTGAAGGTGCGGATCGCGCGCTCACAAGTGCTGCTGCGCACGACGCGCCTGCCGATCGCCGAGATCGCCTTTAGCGTCGGGATTGAGAAAACCAGCCAGTTCATCGCGCTCTTCCGCCGCTGGACCGGCATCACGCCCGGTCAGTTCCGCGCCGACGCCTGAGGCGCAGAACCCCAAGATCTGGGTATCGAACGCCAAGACCTGGGCCTGATCACCTGCGCGCGGCTGGCTAAGGTCCTCTCCAGCGACCCACCCTGGGTCGACCACCTGGAGATGACGCACATGACCACGATCGATACCTCGCGCCGCGGCTTGCTGGGCGGTGCCGTTTTCGCCGGTGCGGTGGGGGCTGCGTTTGGCAGCCGGCCGGCCGCCGCACAGACCTCCGGCCGGTTCGCCGGCAAGGTGGTGGCAATCACCGGTGCGACCTCCGGCATTGGCCGGGTCGCGGCCGAAGCCTTCGCGGAAGAAGGGGCGCGGGTCGCGTTCTGCGGCCGGCGCACCGCCCTTGGTGCTGAGGTGGTCGCTGGCATCCGGGCACGCGGTGGTGAGGCGACCTACCTGCCCGCCGACGTGCGCGATGCCACCCAAGTGCAGCGCTTCATCGACCAGACGGTCGATCGCTACGGCCGGCTCGACATCGCGTTCAACAACGCCGGCATCGGCCAGCCGTTCAGCCCAATGGCGACGATCCGGCCCGAGACCCACCGCGATCTCTACGAGACCAACGTGATGGGCAAGTACTACGCCATGACGGCCGAAATCACGCACCTGGAACGCGCCGGCGGTGGGGTGATCATCAACACCTCGTCGATCTTCGGCATTAAGGCCGGCGCCAATGCGGTCGCCTATTGCGGCACCCAGCACGCGGTGACGGGTCTCACCATGGGGGCGGCCCTGGAGTTGGCGCCGAAGGGCATTCGCGTGGTGGGGGTCGCACCGGGTGCGATCACGGACACGGATTTCATGGTGCCGCTGATCGGCCGGCGCTTGAACGCCGAAGAAATCGCGAGCTTCGGGCCGCTGCATGCGCTTGGCCGCACCGGGTCAGCGCGCGAAGTGGTGCGCGCGGTGCTGTGGCTCGCCTCACCTGAGGCATCCTTCGTCACCGGTGAGGTGATGAAGGTTGATGGCTACTTCTTGC
>JAAFHH010000347.1:0-2714 GCA_013297545.1 Alphaproteobacteria bacterium | reverse complement strand
TCTTGCAAGGTTAAGGAGAGTACGATGAACCAGACCCTACGCGCGGGCCTCGCGGCCCTTACCCTCGCAGCTGCGCCCGCAGCAGCGCATGCCAACACCCTCGAACAGCTGTTGGCGGAGCGCGCGATCATCGCCGCTGCCGACAGCATTGACCGCGCCGTCGACGCCAAGCAATGGGCGACGGCACGCGCCCACTTCGCGCCAATGGTCGCGATCGACTTCACCTCGCTCATCGGCGGCACGCCCGCCGTGGTCCCGGCCGACGCCCTGATCCAGGGCTGGGCCGCCAATCTTGGCGCCCGCAAGACCAGCTTGCACCTGCGCACCAACCACCAGGCCACCATCACCGGCGACCAGGCGGTGCTGGTGTCCCACGGCTACGCCTGGAACCGGATGGAGGGCAATGGCGACCCGCTCTGGGAAGTCTGGGGGGTCTACGAACACCGCCTGGAGCACGCAGACGGCACCTGGCGGGTCAACGGCTTCACCTTCCGCATGACCCATGAGCGCGGCAACCAGTGGGTGAAGACCACACCGAGCCCTTAAGGTCGCCCACGCCCCCCGATCCTTGCCACGGATCGGGGGGCTTGCGGCGGTGCCAGCACCGCCTATGGTGCGCACCTCGGTGCGGACGTGGGTAGCAACGGCAATGCGGGACGACGGGCGTAACTATTCCCTGAAAGAAGAGATCCGGGACTATTGGTCCGCCCGCGCGGCCAGCTTCGACGACCAAAGTGGCCACGGCATGCAGTCGCCACGCGAGGTGGCACTCTGGGCCGCTGTGCTGCGCGATGCGTTGGGGCCGGTTGCCGGCAAGCGCGTGCTCGACCTCGCCTGCGGCACCGGGGAACTCAGCCGGGTTGCGCTCGGATTGGGGGCCGACGTGGTGGGCATCGACTTCGCCGAACCGATGATCGAACGCGCACGCCGCAAGCATGCGGGGGCCAAGTGGTCCGGCTGGCTCGACGACGTCGAAAGCCTCACCAGCCTGCCGGATCAGTATGTCGATGGCGCGATCACCCGGCATCTCGTCTGGACGCTGACCGATCCTGCCGCCGCGTTCCGCACCTGGTCGCGTGTGCTAAAACCAGGAGCCCGCCTGCTGGTGATCGATGGCGATTGGGTGCGTGAGGGCCTGCGCGGCCGGCTGTTGCGCCGGCTGGCGGATCAGATCTCGCCCAAGGACGGCATCCACCCTGGCATCGACTGGGATCGGCACCGCCACATCATCGCCAACGTCGCCTACCGCGACGGTCTGACTGCCGCGCGGCTGCTGCCGGATCTGGCAGCCGCCGGCTTTACCGCGCCGCGCCACCACCGGCTCTGGCCAGTCTATTGGGGTGGTACGGCTGGCATGCCGGTCGGTGATCGCCTGCGGCTGTTGGCACCGCCGCGCTTCGCTCTCTCGGTCGCGAAACCGGCTTAGCGCTTGGGCATCGCGCCGCGCGCAAGTGCGTCGACCCGTTCATTGTCGACATGGCCTGCGTGGCCGCGCACCCAGGTCCATTTCAGGGTATGTGGCCGCATCGCCTGTTCGAGGCGCATCCACAAGTCAGCGTTCTTGACCGGTTTCTTGTCCGCCAGTCGCCAGCCGTTGCGCAGCCAATTCGGCAAGAACTTGGTGGCACCATCCAGCACGTAGCGGCTGTCGGTCGTAATCACGACCTGACACGGGCGGGACAGCGCCTCCAAGCCGGCAATCACCCCCATCAACTCCATGCGGTTGTTGGTGGTCAGCGCTTCACCGCCGGTCAGTTCCTTCTCCGTGCCGCGAAAGCGCAGCAAGCACGCCCATCCGCCGGGGCCAGGATTGCCCGAGCACGCACCATCCGTAATCAATTCCACAGTATGTGATTGGTCTTCAGTCATCATTCGAGTTCCATAAGGTACGCAGGACAGAACAACCCGAGGCTGTGCATTAACGTCCCTTGCGCTTCTCGCCTGGCACTGGCACTTGTAGCGCCGTGAGTGGCCCGCCCCCCACCGACAGGACACCCCCCCCATCGACCGACAGCGACCGTGTCTTGGCGCTGTGGCGGGCTTGGGCTGGTGCGCGCGCCATGCCAACCCGCCGGGATCTCGATCTTGCCAGCCTCGGCAACATCCTCGGCAGCCTCAGCTTGATCGAAGTGATCGATGGCGGCGCGGACTATGTGTTGCGGGTGTTTGGCACCGACTTGGCGGAAGTGTCCGGGGTTGAGCTCACCGGTCGATCGATCCGGTTGATGCCGGAGCCGCGCTCGGTTGCGATCAACCTCGCCCTGTTTGGCGGCGTCGTCGCAGCGCGCCTGCCAACCCGCGTTTGGCGGCCGCGCTTTTTGCACGGCACCTCGCGGGTGGACCGGATGCACAGCGAGATCTGCCTGGTGCTGCCGTTTTCCGAAAACGGCCACGATGTCGACCGACTGCTGACCCATTCGGACTTGTTGGCCGCTGCAACGCCAAACGACGGCGTGGTCGAACTCCCCCTCGATCATACGCCGAGATAACGCGCGAGCAGGGCTGGATCCGCCGTCAGGCCAGCACTGTCGCCCGTCCACACGACCTGGCCTTTTTCCAAGATATGATGCCGGTCCGCGATCCGGGTGAGCGCGTCGATGTTCTTGTCGATCACCAAGATCGACTGGCCGAGTGCCTTGAGGCCCGTGAGGCACGCCCAGATCTCATCGCGCACGATCGGGGCCAGACCCTCGGTCGCCTCGTCCAGGATCAGC
>JAAFHH010000346.1:3539-4294 GCA_013297545.1 Alphaproteobacteria bacterium | reverse complement strand
GGCCAACGGCGTGTTGACCCAGATCGGTAAACCGGCTGCGGCTGATGCCGGGGCTGGCCAAATCGACCAGAAAGGCTGTGATGCCGTGGGCGCGTTGCTCTTGGGTGCCCGTCCGGGCGAACACCACCGCCTGGTCCGCCTGATCAGCCATGGAAATCGAGGTCTTCTCCCCCGTCAGTCGGTAGCTATCGCCGCAATGGACTGCCTTCAGGCGCAGGGCTGCCGCATCCGAGCCGCCCTGCGGTTCCGTTAGGGCAAGCGCGATGATGCTTTCCCCAGCAATCATCCGGGGCAGCACGGATGCTATCGTCTCAGGCGTGCCGTGCCGGGCAACGATGGTACCGCACAGCGAAGCCAGCAGCGGCAGATAGCCGACGTTGAAATCCCCCTCGGCCACCGCTTCCAGCAGCACCCCGGCGGTAACGTGATCCAGGCCAAGGCCGCCCGTCGCCTCCGGCAATTCAGCGCCCAGCACCCCAAGCCGGCCTAGGTCTGCGCGGATGTCCTCCGGGATCAATCCGGCCGTGGCTGTTGCCCGATAGCGCGGCGCGAGCACGTCCCGCGCATAGCGGCGCACCGGGGCCGCGAGCGTGAGGTGGTCGGCCGTCAAGCCCGCCATCACGTCGGATGAGGTGAGTGCGCTGCTCGCGTCCATCACGGCGTCTCTCTACGCAAATTATAGCAAGGTATTGCCATGACAGGGACGGTAGCTCTCCGCAGGAATTCATGTCAATGCATTGCTATAATTTGCGACG
>JAAFHH010000346.1:0-3511 GCA_013297545.1 Alphaproteobacteria bacterium | reverse complement strand
ACATGGGTGCGCCGGCGATCGCGTGCTGCCGCCTCGCCCATGTCGTGGCCAAACACCTGTTCGATCGTTGCCCGGTTCGACACGTTGTAGAAGGACAGCGCGCTGATCGTGAGATGGATGTCGAGCGGCGTCAGGTCTGCGCGGAAGACGCCCGCTGCCACGCCTGCTTCATGAACAGCGCGCAGTGTCTCGAGCGCTGACGCGTTTAACGCGGCGATCGCGGGAGATGTCCGCAGGTGCCGCGCATGGTGGATGTTCTCCACCATGACCAGGCGCACGAAATCTCGATTGTCAGCGTGATGATCAAAGGTGAGGGCGACCAGGGCCGCGAGCGCCGCGCTCGGGGGCAGGCCGGCTAGGTCAAGGGTGAACCGCGCCGGGTTTGGCGGAGGCTGGGGCAGTTGGATCGAATCATACCGTGTGCTGGTGTGAGCCGAGCTATGACCGGCGAGGACTTTGGCCACCGCCGGACGGATGTGCTACCCCCAACATACAGGAGGCGATGTTCTGTTCAGCCGCCCTCACCAAATCGGCGTTGATCGCCGTTGTCGAGAGCTGGGCATGTCCAAGCCACTTCTGCACCAGGTTCAGTGGGATGCCGACGGGCACGGCCGCCACACCAAATCCCTGCCTTAACCCCTTGGGGCTGGTTTGCGTTCCCTCGGGCCGCGCCTCGGCCATCATCTCGGCCACGCGCCGTCAAGCGGTCATTCGGATCCAAGGCACAGCACCAAAGTCTTGCCGCGATCACGCCGCCTCCGATATCCGAGACCCAGAGTAGGTGAGGGTCATGCAGAGGGTCCAAGCTGCTGATCGACACGCTCAGCCGCTCTCAGCAAGTCCGCACGCTCAGCCGCGGTGAGGTATCTTCTCGGTCCATCGGTTGCGTTCAGGCTCATACCTATCAGGGCAGGAGAAGGAACCCTCACGCAACCTCCTGATACCTACGCCGACGCTTTGCGCCAGCACGCCGATCGCTGGCGCTGTTGGCGCGGGGACATCGTCTGGGAAGGGATCGCGGCACAGCCGACCCGGTCCGCCGATGCGGCCACACTTCCGCACGAGACATGCCTGGCCGAAGAAGTCCGGCTATAGCTCGAGGCGATTGAAGCCCACTCGTTCTGCCCCGGCAGAATGCGAGCGAGCATGATTCCGCCGTGGGCGAGCTCTGAGACCAGCGCCATCTGACGAACGGGCGACGGCAGGGGAGGAGTCGGCAGTTCGCGGAAAAAGGAAAGCTGCATCGGCCGTGTACCGTTTTTGGGCATTTTATCCGATTTTTGTATCAAATTTCTCAAGTTCCAGCCGGAGCTTAGGAGGTGTAGCCCAAGCTTTCTGTCGTTTCCTTGGCCCCGGTCGATCTGCGCCTGATACAGAATTACCGCATAGTGTAGCACTTGGTGGTGACTGAGGGCCTCCGACGGCATAGTCGGGCGGGAGGCCAGCACTCGAGAGCGCTCCGACTTAAGAACGAGACAACGCGTGATCGTCGTCGGCGGCCTCTTTGAAGCCCTGCACTGCCCAGCCTGGCACATTTCGAACGGTTCGATCCCCAAAAACCCGCTTGACAGCAGGGCGGCGCACGCATATCCGATGCTTAATCTGGAAAAACAATCCAGATCAACAAAGGGGGAAGCATCTCATGTTCGCTCGTCGTTCGTTGCTCGCTGTCGTGTCGACGCTGGCACTCGCATCTGCTGCCAGCATCCCATCACCCGTGCTGGCGCAAGCCTGGCCGCAGCGCCCAATCACAATCATCGTACCCTGGGCGGCTGGCGGCGGTACCGACGCCCACATGCGCACGCTCGCGACCTTCCTGGAAAAGGACCTCGGCGTTGCGGTCAACGTCGTCAATCAGACCGGCGGCAATGGTGTCACCGGCCATTCCGCGATTGCGGGCGCTAGCCCGGATGGCCACACGTTCGGAGCGGTCACGGCTGAGATCACCATGATGCATCAGACCGGACTGACGAGGCTGACTTGGCGTGACTACACGCCGATCGCTTTGCTCAATCGCACAGAAGGCGGTTTCCTGGTCGGCAAGGACAGTTCGTGGACTGATCTGAAGTCTGCGCTTGATGATATTCGCCGCAATCCTGGTCGCTACAAGGCCTCCGGCACCGCGCAGGGCGGCATCTGGCACATCGCGTTGGGTGGGTTGTTGAAGTCAGCCGGTATGGATGTTGCCGCCGCCCCATGGATCCCTTCCCAGGGCGCGGCGCGTGCCCTCCAGGAATTGCTGGCTGGTGGCATTCACATCGTCACGGCATCGCCAGGCGAAGGCTCAGCGCTGATCGAGTCTGGGCAAGTGCGAGCACTGGCCGTGATGGGGCCGACACGCAACCCGAAGTTCCCAGCCGTGCCGACCGTGAAAGAGCAGGGCATTAACTGGGAATTGACCTCGTTCATTTCGTTGCAGGGGCCGAAAGGCATCAACCCAGTAATCGTGGGCCGGATGGACGCTGCAGTTGCGAAGATCCTGAACTCCCAAGAATGGCGCGGCTTTGCCGAAGGCCGTGGCTTCACGGTGAACTATGGCGGCCCGCAAGATCTTGAGGCGTTGCAAATGCAGCTCGATAAAGACATGGCCGAAACTATGAGGGCGCTCGGCCTCATCAAGTCCTGATTTCCTCCCCATCTGGACTTGCTTTGGAGCGTGGCGAGCGTGCGCGCAAGCGCACGCGTCTCTCCCATCCCCACGCTCCTCCTTTTTTCATTCCGCCAAGAGTTTGCCAAATGCGCATCAGCGATCGGCTGTGGGCACTCGTGTTCGCCGTTCTCGGGACCGCGATCATCATCGAGGCCTCAAGCTTTCCACGTCTTGCGGGCATGAGTGTCGGCCCCGGACTGTTTCCCATAGCACTCAGCGGCGCGCTGTTGGTCTCAGCGGTTCTGCTGCTGGTGAGCAGCTTCAAAGACCGTGGGCAGCCATGGCTCGTGTGGCCGCGCGAACTGCGGGAGCCGGCAGCGCTGTGGCGCATTTCGGCGGTGTTTGGGTCCTGCATGCTGTTTGCCGGTCTTGGCAAGACGCTCGGGTTCGTCATCGTCGGCATCCTTGCGCTTGGCTGGCTGCTGCTGGCGTTCGGAGTGCGGGCGAGCCGTGCGGTGCCGATTGCAGTCCTGATGGTCGTTGCGATCGATCTCTTCTTGGTGCGCGTGATGCGCATCCCCCTGCCCACAGGCGTGTTGACGGACTTTGGAGGGTGGCTGTGATGGATCCAATCACCGCATCGCTGGCAGCGCTTGAGCTGCTGCTACAGCCGAAAATCATTCTCGTGATGCTGATTGCATCCGTGTTCGGCATTTTTGTCGGTGCGATGCCTGGCCTCACGGCCACCATGGCGGTCGCCTTGTTGGTGCCAATCACCTTCTCGCTCGATCCGGTGGCAGCCTTCGCCGTAATCGTCACGGCGACTGCGATGGCGATTTTTGCTGGCGACATACCAGGCGTGTTGATGCGCATTCCGGGCACGCCAGCGTCAGCTGCCTACACCGATGAAGCCTACGCGAT
>JAAFHH010000349.1 GCA_013297545.1 Alphaproteobacteria bacterium | reverse complement strand
GAGGTCTGGCTGGCTCGGTGCCTCATAGGGCGCTGACACGCCCGTGAACCCAGCGATCGCCCCCGATCGCGCCCGGGCATAGAGCCCCTTGGTATCGCGCGACTCACACGCCTCCAGCGGGGTTGCGACATAGACCTCGTGAAACTGGCTCCGTGCCGCCGCATGGCGTGCTCGCGCCCGGTCTTCGAGGTAGGGGGAGATTGCGGCGACGAACACGATCAACCCAGCGTCCGCCATCAGCGCTGCCACTTCGCCCATGCGGCGGATGTTTTCGGCGCGGTCTGCTGGGCTGAAGCCGAGGTCGGCGTTGAGGCCGCCGCGCACGGCGTCGCCATCGAGCACCGTGGTGGCATAGCCGCGGGCGAACAGCACGGCTTCGGCCGCCATCGCTAGGGTCGACTTGCCGGAACCGGACAGGCCGGTCAGCCAAATCACCCCGCCGCGGTGGCCGTTGCGCGCGGCCCGGGCGGCCGGTGTCACGGCGGACACCATGGTGTAGAGCTCGGCCTCGCTCACCGGGTAGAGCCGGCGCTGATCGTCGAGGCCGCTCGCACAGACAATGCCACCGCCAACCACGCGGCCGTGCTCGCTCAGCACGCAGCGTCCGGTCGCGGCGATGGTGGCGGCGGGGTCGAGGGCAACGGGTTCGCGCGCGCGCAGGCGCACACTGCCGATTTCGAAGCGCGCAATCCGCTCGGGCACACGGCTGCGCGTGACGGCCTGCACCACGACATCCACGTCGCGCCAGCCGATCCGGGCTTTTAGCGCCCGGCCGGGGATCAAGGGCTCGGCGCCAAGCCAAATCAGATCGGTGGTGAACAGCGTCGTTACCACCGGTGGGCTGTGGTCGTGGGAGGCGAGTGCCCCGCGCGCGACAAACACCGGGCTGTCGAGCGTGATGCCAATAGCCATGCCTGCCATGGCGCGCGCGGGCGCGCTGCCGTCCGGCCACGCCTCGATGCTGGCGACCCGCGCGGTCGCCGTGCCGGGGGAGAACAGCAAGCGGTCACCGACCTGCAGCGTGCCGACGGCGACTTGGCCGGCGAGGATGCGGCGATGGTCGAAGTGGTAGATGTCTTGGATCGGCAGCCGCAGCGGCAGGTCAGCAGAGCCCGGTGCCGGGCGTAGCTCTGCCAGCGCCTCCACCAAGGTCGGCCCCTGGTACCAGGCGAGGTCGACCCCGCGTTCGGCCAGCATCTGGCCAGAGCGCGCGATGGTTGGCAGAATAGCGGTGGCGGTGAGCCTATGCTCCGCCAACACCTCTGCCATCGCATCCGCGACGGCGCGGAATGCGGCTTCGCCATCAGCGGCCAGATCAAGCTTGTTAATCGCCACAATCACCTGGGTCACACCCAGCAGGGCGAGTGCGGCCACGTGATTGCGGGTGTGCGCGCCCAGACCCAACGTCACATCGACCAGGATCAGGGCGGCATCGGCCGCCGCCGCCGCGGTGATCAGGCGGCCGAGGAATTCGGGATGGCCGGGTGCGTCGATCCATTCGATCGTCTGGTCGCTGGCCTGAAACCGCACCCGCGTGGCATCGAGCGTGATCGCCTGGTCGCGCTCAACCTGCAGCGCGTCCAGCACGAACGACCACTCAACCGGCATACCGCGGCGGGTGGCCGCGGCAATCACCGCTTCGGCCTTGCCATCGGCCAGCTGCCCGGTGTCGTAGAGCAAGCGGCCGAGCATGGTCGATTTGCCGTGGTCGACATCGCCCACCACGACGACGGGGAGGATCTGGCTCACATGTACCCCGTCGCGCGCAGGCGTTCGAAGGCGTCTTCGGTTTCGTGATCCATGGTGCGCCCGGCGCGTTCGGACACCCGCGTGGTGGTGAGTTCCGCGATCACCTCGTCGATAGTGGCGGCATCAGAGCGGACTGGTTTGGTGATGTCCTGTTCGCCCAGCGAGCGATAGCGCCAGCCGTCGCGGGCGAAGTAGAGGTCGGGGATCGGCACGCCTTCGCGCCGAATGTAGCGCCAGACATCAAGCTCGCTCCAGCCGAGCAGCGGGTGCACGCGAACATGGCCGCCGTCCGCCGGCGGCGGCAGGTGCGGCTGCCAGAATTCGAGCGGTTGATCGTCAATCCGCCAAGCCCCCGTGCTGTCGCGCACGGAAAACCGCCGTTCCTTGCCGCGCACGGCCTGTTCGTCGCGCCGGATGCCGAGTACGACGCCGCGCAAGGATCGCTCGGCGATCAACTGGCTGAGGCCCAAAGTCTTGCGCTCCGCGGCCCGCGCGCCCGGCGGCAGATCGGCCGAGGTGTCGCTGATCGGCGGGCAGTCCACCGCGATGCAGTCGAGCTGCCAGTCCGCCACCAGCCGATCGCGAAACGCATAGACTTCCGGCAGCTCATTGCCGGTATCCAGCAAGGCGAGCGGCCAGGGCACGGCGCCAAAAAACGCTTTGCGGGTCAGCCACAGCACGACGTTGCTGTCTTTGCCGAGCGACCACAGGGTGACGATCGGCTTCAACCCCCGCCACGCCTCGCGCAGCAAGGTGATGGCGTCGGCTTCGAGACGATCGAGGTCGTCGTCGAGCGCTTTGGGTGGCTGCATGGCTGAAGTCATGGCGGCTCAGTTGCACGCCTGTCAACCAAGGTGGGGCGCAGCCGCGTGCTGGTGCTGATCGGTCACGCGCGGCATACTCGGGCGATGGATCAGCCTCCTGCCATCGATCCCCGGCGCTGGCGTCATGGGCCGCGTGCGGCGTCGACGATGATTCCGGCCGTGACCCGGCGTGCGATGGCGGCGCGGGGTTTTGCGGCCGCGCGCGTGTTGTTGGATTGGGATGACATCGTCGGCCCAGCACTCGCCGATGCCACCCGGCCCGAACGGCTGAAACGCCGGGGTGAGGGCGATGCCGACTTGATCTTACGCGTGCGCCCGGCGATGGCGCTGGAGGTCGAGCATCTGGCCCCCTTGATCATCGAACGGATCAACAGCCATTTCGGTTTCCAAGCGGTCACCCGGCTGCGCTTGGTCCAGGGCCGGGTGCCGATGCGGGAGCGCAAACGCGCGAAAGTGCTGCCGGAGTTGTCTCTCGTTGAGCGCCAAGCCCTCGATGCTGCGATCGCCCCGGTTGCCGATGAGGATCTGCGCCAAGCACTCGCCGCGCTGGGGGCGCGGGTGCGGGCGGCTGGGCGGCGCTGAGTGGGGATGGCCCGGCAACTCCAACCGTAGAACGCCCATGCGCTGGCTTACCCTGTTGCTCGTCCTGATCGGCGCGGTTCCAACCGCGGCCGAAACCCTGCGGCTCGAGGTCGATGGCTATGCCCGGCAGGTCATCGTTGCAGCCCCACCAGGTCCCGGACCGTTCCCGACGATCTTGCTGTTTCATGGTGCCGGCGGCACAGCGGCCGGCATGCTCGCCGACAATCACTGGGCGGTTGCTGGCCCGCGCGCGGGCTACTTGGTGGCAGCGCTGGAGGCCTTGCCGGTCGACCCCGCGCGCCCTGGCCATCCGCGCACCAATCCGAACGTTTGGGCCAGCACTGGATCGGCACCGCGCGCCCCGCGCCGGAATGATGACTTCGTTTATGTCGACCGGACGCTGGCCGTGCTTGGCGAGCGCTGGGCACTGGCACCGGGGCGGCTTTATGCCGCGGGGCACTCCAACGGCTCGACCTTCGCGCAAACACTGCTGCTGCGCCGGCCCGGCCTGGTGCAGGCTGTGATGGTGATGGCCGGCTGGGCGGCGGAGGAGCGGCTGGCACCCCCCGGCGCGTCGATCCTGATCCTCGGCGGCGACCTTGACCCACTCGCCCCGCTCCACGGCGGGACTGCCCGCACACCCTGGGGGCCAACCGAGCGCCCCGCCCAGCGGGATACGCCAGAGCGCTGGGCTGCCGCCCTCAGCTGCCGCGAGCAACCAGCCGAGGCGACACCGGCGATTGTCTGGCGCAGCTGGCAGGGCTGCCGAGGCGGGGCGGTGATCCGCTTCGGGGTGCTGCAGCAGCACGGCCACGGCTGGCCTGGGGGTACGACGCGCCTACCCCAGAGTATCCTAGGACCGGCCCGCCAGGACATTGATGCCACCCAGCTGGCATTGCGCTTCTTCACGGATGCTGCGCGATAAGCGGACATGACAGGGGCAGATCTCTCCGCCACACTCGCCCGCGCCGATGATCATGGTCTACGCCAAAGACGCCGGGCACCTGCGCCGGCTCGATCCACCGCCGCCGCCACCTTGGGATGCCGAGGTGGTGTGGGTCGATTTGTTGGCGCCTGATGCGGTTGAGCGCGCGCACGTTGCGGCCGCCACCGGCTTTGACC
>JAAFHH010000345.1 GCA_013297545.1 Alphaproteobacteria bacterium | reverse complement strand
GCCGGCCGCGCCGCGCACCTCGTCCGCTGGGCGTTCGCGGAAAAACACGTAGGACCGGTTCAAATCCTTCAGCTCGCGCTGCCGGTCCGGGTGGGCGACCAGCCAATTGCGGATCGCCGCCATCGACATCTCCGCCCGCTCCACCTCGCCCCAGCGCACCAGGGCTTGGCCGATGGCGAAGTATGGTTGCCCGTTCTGGCCGGCGTAGCTGACGCCGATCACCTGGCCATCGGGCAGGGTGATCCGACCCGAGCCTTGGATCTCGAGGAAGAAGGCATCGATCGCACTGTCGACCCAGACCAGTTCCAAGCCCTTGCCGGCCAGCGCGCCGTTGGCGATTTCCGCGCGCGTCGGTAGGCGACCCTTCCAAGTCTCCGGCATGCGGTAGAGCGGCACGGTGTGCTTGGCCGTGCGCACCCGCGAGCCTGAGAGGTGCGGTTCATAGTAGCCTGTCACCAGGCCAGTGCCGGTTCCCACTGCCACCGGCCGAAACGCGCGTTCGATCGCCGCGCGTGCCGCTGCGTCGCCGGGTGCGACGCCATCGAGTTGACGGCAGGCGGTCATCCATTGGGCCACCGTGCCGAAGCGGGCGGGGCCGATGGCGCGCGCCGGCTCCATCCGGCGCCAGTGGCTGCACTGGGTACGCAAGGCGGCAAGAGCTACGGCGTGCCGCTCCCCCGCCCAGCCCGGCAGGGTTTGGAAGGCGATCGGGGTCAGCGGTTCGGCGGTTGGGCGCGGGGCGTCCGGGGCTTTGACACCGGCCAGCGGCTCGACGCGCACAGGTGCGCGCGGTGCGGCGGCCGGGCGGGGTGGTTCTGCCGTTGGCGGCAGGGCTGGTGTGGCGCGCGGGGTCGCACCGCGCGGCACGGGTGCAGGGCCACCGAAGTCCACGCGGTTCGGGTTCTGCGGCACGAAGGCAAGGGGATCGAGGGCCCACGCCGCGTCGCTGAGTGCGAGGGCTCCCAGAAGAGCCAATGCCAAGGGCCGAAACATGGGCAGGAAGGTGTGGGAGAACGCCCGGTTGTGCAAGCCTCAGGGTTGGGCAAGGCGCGCGAAATTGGCCAAAAACGCAGCCCGCGCGATGTCTGGGGTGACGACGGTGATCGCAACCTCAGGAGCGCTGCGCCGGTAGCCCAGCACTTTGCGCGCCTCTGGCTCGGCAAAGCCGGCGAGCTGGACGGCTTCTAGGAACGCTGCGTCCTTATCAGCGCGCTTGATCGTGCGCCGCCAGTCGTCCGCCAGCACGGCCGGCAGGCCAAAGCGGATGTGGACGGCGGCTTCGATGCGCGCCTCTACCGCTTTATAGGCGTCGCCTACCGCGGCTTTGAACGGCGTGATCAAGTCCGACGTCACATACTCCGGGCTGTCATGCAGCAAGGCTGCCAGCCGCAGCAGGCGCGGCGGCAGCGGGCGGACCTGCTCAATCAGTTGGAGTACCAGCAGACTGTGCTGGGCGACCGTGAACGCGTGCGGCCCCTCGGTCTGGCCGTTCCAGCGCGCGACGCGCGACAGGCCAAGGGCGATATCTTCAATCTCCACGTCGAGCGGGGACGGGTCCAAGAGGTTGAGCCGGCGCCCAGACAGCATGCGCTGCCAGGCGCGGGGGGCGGTATCACTCATGGCCGGAGGTGGCGGGCGACCGCCTCCGGCACGCCACCTTCAAGCGCGAGCAGGCGGGCGCGCATCAAGCCTGCGACCGACAGGCTGTCACGAATCCGGCCGGTGATCGCCAGATTATAGGCATCGCGAAACGGCAGGCGTTTGAGTGCCAGCCGTTCGGTGTCTTCTGGTGCGAGGGGTACGGGCGTGAGGTCCCAGCACAGATAGACATACGCCCGCTCGTTGGTGACGGAATTGGACAGATCCATTTCGACCAGGTCAGCCCAAGAGGCGGCGACCAAGCCCGCTTCCTCGGCGAGTTCACGCTCGGCGGTCAGGCGCGGGGGCTCGCCCGGTTTGCCGCCGCCTTCGGGGATCTCCCACGAATAGGTATCGAGGGGCACGCGCCACTGGCCGATCAGCACGGTGTGGCCCTCGGCGTCGATTGGAATGCAGCCGACGGCCGTGTGCACAAAGTCCACCACACCATAGATGCCGGGCGTGCCCGCGGGGGTCAGCATTTGGTGTTCGGCGACCCGGATCCATGGGTTGCGGTAGATCTCTCGGGTTGCCAGCACTGTCCACGGGTTCCCATCGACCGGTAATTCTGGGGGCATGGCGCGTCCTTCCGTGGCGACCGGAGCTGTATCGCAAACTTCATCAAAAGACGCCAGACCACCCCTTGCGGCGCAATTGCGGCACCCCATTTCAAGGCAGCACCCAGTCCGGGCCCCTCTGGTAGTCGCGCAAGCGGCTGCGATGTCGGACTCCATGACCGGGTTCTGTCTCGGTCGGTTGTGCAGGCGCTGCAACTGCTGGGTAGAACTACAATGGAAATCTTCGACTCTCTCCTCTACGGCACGTTCATGAGCAAACCCGCCTGGATGTGGTGGATGTTCTTGGGCATCGTCATCGCGCTGTTGGTCTTCGACCTTGGTGTCCTCCATAAGGACAACCGGGAAATCGAAGTCAAAGAAAGCCTGATGCTGTCGGCCGGCTATATCGCGATGGGCCTCGGCTTCGGCGTCTGGGTCTGGTGGTCGCTCGGCCAGCAGTCCGGCGTGGAATACATGACCGGGTTTATCGTTGAGAAAACCCTCGCGATGGACAACGTGTTTGTCATCGCGATGATCTTCACCTACTTCGCCGTACCGCGGATCTATCAGCACCGGGTGCTGTTCTGGGGTATCTTGGGCGTGATCGTGCTGCGCGCGATTATGATTGGCGTGGGTGCCACGCTGGTCGCCGAGTTCTCCTGGCTGCTCTACATCTTCGCCGCCTTCCTGATCGTCACCGGCATCAAGATGCTGGTGATGGCCGACAAGGAACCGGACATCGGCAGCAACCCGTTAGTTGGCTTCCTCAAGCGTCGCTTCCGCATCACGGAGGAAATGCATGGGGAGAAATTCTTCGTCACCAAGCCGGACCCGAAGACCGGCCGCATGGCGCGCTTTGGCACGCCGCTGCTGCTGGCGCTGGTGTTGATCGAAGTGGCCGATGTGATCTTCGCGGTCGACAGCGTGCCGGCGATCTTCGCGATCACCACGGACCCGTTCATCGTCTACACCTCCAACATCTTCGCGATCCTGGGCCTGCGCGCGCTCTACTTTGCGCTGGCCGCCATGATCCACCGCTTCAAATACCTGAAGTACGCGTTGTCGATCGTGCTGATCTTCATTGGCTCCAAGATCTTTGCCGCGGACCTATTGGGTCTCGACAAGATCCCGCCGGTGTGGTCGCTGTCGATTACGTTTGGGATCTTGGCCGCGGGGGTTATCTACAGTCTCTACCGCACCCGCGGGGAGCCGCCGCACCACCCGAAGCCAGCTCAGTAACGGCTCGGTCACAAAACTAGCCTCGTGTGGGTGGTCGACTTCGGTCGGCCACCCATTTTGTCGTTTCAACCGTCTACCAACCACACGAACAGGATCGGCCAATGGATGCTCAGATCTGGATGTGGGTGGGGTTCACCGTGTTGGTGTGCGCCATCCTTGCGTTTGACCTCGGTGTGTTTACCAAGGGACCAAAGACAATCTCCGGCGGCGAAGCGATGGTTCGCTGCTTTATCTATTTCCTACTGGCGATGGCCTTCAATGGTGGCATCTGGTACTACCAGGGTTCCGACAAGGCGATTGAATTTCTCACCGGTTACCTGATCGAATATTCGCTCAGTATGGATAACATCTTTGTTATCGTGCTGATCTTTGGTCACTTCGCGGTGCCACCGCAGTACCAGCACCGGGTGCTGTTCTGGGGCATCTTGGGCGCGATCGTCATGCGCGGGATCTTGATCGTCGCGGGTACGGCGCTGATCACCCAGTTCCACTGGATCATCTACGTGTTCGGCGCCTTCTTGATCTACAGCGGCATCAAGATGCTGAAAGCGGTCGACGAAGAACCAGACATGGAAAACAACCGTGTGGTGAAGTTCGTCCGCGCACGGTTCAAGATGACTGAGGGCTACCATGGCGAAAAGTTCTTCGTCATGCAAAACGGTGTGCGCTACATGACGCCGCTGTTCCTAGTGCTGATCATGATTGAAGTCACGGACCTGGTGTTCGCAGTCGACTCGATCCCGGCGATCTTCGCGATCACGACCGATCCGTTCATCGTCTGGACCTCGAACGTGTTTGCGATCCTCGGCTTGCGCGCACTCTACTTTGCGCTGGCGGCGATCATCCATCGCTTCCATTACCTGAAGTACGGC
>JAAFHH010000344.1 GCA_013297545.1 Alphaproteobacteria bacterium | reverse complement strand
GGGGTCAAAGCAAGCGACCAGGTGGATTTCGCTTTTGCCAAAACTGGATCGGGGTGAGTTTGAAGAATGCGGCCTTCGTGCCACCCCACCATGATCATGTCGAGCTGTTGATGAGCGACATGGAGAAATTTCTGCATGACTCAGATGTTATGCTGCCACCCCTCATAAAAATAGCGATTGCGCACTATCAATTTGAGACTATTCACCCCTTCTTGGATGGCAATGGCCGGCTTGGGCGGCTGATGATTTCCTTGTATCTTGCGTCAGAGAATCTTTTAGTGAAGCCCGCGTTGTATCTATCTGACTACTTCGAACGAAACAAAACAGCCTATGTCGATCACTTAATGGCGGTGCGACAAGGCAATCACTTACGGGAGTGGTTGATCTTCTTTCTGTATGGCGTGGTTGAAACTGCAATGGCCTCTGCACAGGTTTTTCGCGGCATTCTCGCAATGAAAGAACGGATTGAGCGCGAGACAATGCCAAAGTTCAGCCGAACGCGACAGTCGAATGCGCAGGCTCTTATACGATATCTTTATACAAAACCTGTCGTGACTGTTGACAATGCAGCAACGGAACTCGGTGTGTCCAAGAATACAGCAGCGCTTCTGGTTACTAATTTTGTATCCTATGGAGTGCTAACCGAGATGACCGGCCAGCAACGCAATCGGATCTTTCTTTTCGCGCCGTACGTCGCCCTGTTCCACGACGCATCGCGATGACGCAAGGCCGGTGGTCGAGCCAAGCGCACGCGGTGGTGCGGTGCCCCGATCACCGGTTTCCCTTGCGTCGAACCGGGATTGGCGAGACCGTCTGGTCATGATCGCCCGCCCGAGTGACCCCGTCTATGCCTGCCTGATCGCGCCCACCGCACCGCCGCAAGTCGTGCGGGCGGCGCGCACCATTGGGTCGAGTTTGGCGCGCCGCGGTTGGACGTTGCGCACTGGTGCTGCCGGCCCGGGCGAGGCGGCGGTTGAGCAGGGGCACCGGGATGTCTCCCAGTCGCGGCTGTTCGTGCAGCTGCCCTGGCGGCGGTTCAATGCGCACGCGTCGGCCTACTGCATCGTGCCGGACCAGGCGATCGAGATTGCAAAGTCGCTGGTGCCGAACCCGGCACGCGCCACGGCGTCGCAGCTGAAGCTGATCGGTGCCATGGTGCAGTGCGTGCTGGGCGACACACTCAGCCGTCCGGTCGATTTCGTCGTCGCCTGGACGCCTGATGGCGCCTATGTCGGGGATGCTGGTGCTGCCCTCTCGCTGGTGCTCGCGCGCAACATTCCAGCCGTGAACCTGGCCCGCCTGCCGGGCAATGCGATTACCGGTCGCACACTCGCTGCCGCCGCCGAGGCGCTGGAACTGCCACCGCTGCCAGAGGCGCGGGCCCCCGAAGCGCCAGCGCCTGAGCCTGAACCGCGCAGATCCGCGCGACCGGGCCGGGCGCGCATCATCGTCGATGGCGAGTCGGAAGAGGTGACCAGCCTGACCGCCCTGCCCGCGCCGATGCGTGCCCTGCCACGGCCACGCTGAGCCCCCTGGTAACCGGGGTCCGGCACGCCTAGGTTCCTGATCCCACCCCTCGCCAGCCCAAAGCGATTGCTGCCCCATGACATCCTTTTCCCCGCGCGAGATTGTCTCCGAACTCGATCGGTTCATCGTTGGCCAAACCGATGCCAAGCGCGCGGTCGCGATCGCGCTGCGCAACCGGTGGCGCCGCCTGCAGCTGCCCGAAGCGCTGCGCGATGAAGTGCTGCCGAAGAACATCTTGATGATCGGGCCAACCGGCTGCGGCAAAACCGAAATCGCACGGCGTCTGGCAAAACTGGCCGACGCGCCGTTCCTCAAAGTCGAGGCGACCAAGTTCACCGAGGTTGGCTATGTCGGCCGCGATGTCGATCAGATCGTGCGCGACCTGGTCGAGGTAGCGATCGGCATGACGCGCGAACGTTTGCGCCGCACAGTCGCCACCAAGGCCGAACTCGCCGCCGAAGAGCGGGTGTTGGACGCGCTGGTCGGCCAGGTCGCCTCGACCGAAACCCGGCAGAAATTCCGCAAGATGCTGCGCGAAGGCCAGCTCTCAGACCGGGAGATCGAGGTCGATATCGCCGATCAGTCCGGCATGTCGATGCCGATGATGGATCTGCCGGGCATGCAAGGCGGGTCGGTCGGCATGATCAACCTCTCCGACATGCTGGGCAAAGCCTTCGGTGGCCGCACCAAGAAGCGCCGCATGACGGTCGCGGAAAGCTACCCCGTGCTGATGAGCGAGGAGAGCGACAAGCTGTTGGATCAGGACACGGTGGTGCGTGATGCGATCCGCGCGGTTGAACAAAACGGCATCGTGTTTCTGGATGAGATCGACAAGATCTGCGCGCGCTCGGAACGTGCCGGCGGCGATGTCAGCCGCGAAGGCGTGCAACGCGACCTGCTGCCTTTGATCGAGGGCACAACCGTCAGCACCAAGCACGGGCCGGTGAAGACCGACCACGTGCTGTTCATCGCATCTGGCGCCTTCCACCTCGCCAAGCCGTCCGATCTGCTGCCCGAACTGCAGGGCCGCCTGCCGATCCGGGTCGAGCTGAAAGCACTCGGCCGTGACGATTTCCGCCGCATTTTGACCGAGCCGGAAGCAAGCCTGATCACCCAGTACAAGGCCCTGCTGCTGACCGAAGACGTCACCTTGATCTTCACCGATGATGCGATCGACGCGCTGGCCGAACTCGCCGCCGAAATCAATTCTTCGGTCGAGAACATCGGGGCACGGCGCCTGCACACGGTGCTCGAGCGGTTGCTGGAGGAAATCAGCTTCACCGCGACGGATCGCGGTGGGTCGACAGTGACCATTGATCGAGGCTATGTGGCAGAAAAAGTCGGCGCGCTTGCCAAGAACGCCGATCTGTCGAAATTCATCCTCTAGGGGGGACCCGATGCTTGGGCTGATGCAAGACCGGCCGCTGTTGATCTCTGATCTCTTGACCTATGCGGCAACCTACCACCGCACCCGCGAAGTGATCAGCCGCACGGTTGAAGGCCCGTTCCATCGCTACACCTACCCGGAAGCGGCGCGGCGCTCGGCCCAGGTTGCCAATGGCCTGACCGCTTACGGCATCCAGCGCGATGACCGCATCGCCACCTTGGCCTGGAACACCTACCGGCATTTTGAGCTGTTCTACGGTGTCTCCGGCATCGGCGCGGTGTTGCACACCGTGAACCCCAGGCTGTTCCAGGAACAGATCGTCTACATCATCAACCACGCCGAAGATCGGTTGGTGTTCCTCGACACCAGCTTCGTCGCCCAGGTGGAGGCGATGCAGCACCTGCTGACCACGGTTGAAGCCTATGTCGTGCTGTGCGCGCGCGCAGACATGCCCGAGACCAGCTTGAAGCGTGCGCTGTGCTACGAAGACTGGATTGCCGCCCAGCCAGACGCGATTGATTGGCCGAGCTTTGATGAACGCCAGGCGTCCTCGCTCTGTTACACCTCCGGCACCACCGGCAATCCGAAGGGCGTGCTGTACTCGCACCGCTCGACCGTGATCCACGCGTTCGCGGCTGCCTCCAACGCGGCGATGGGGATTTCGGTGCATGACGCGATCATGCCGATCGCGCCGATGTACCACGGCAATGGCTGGTCCTTGCCGTACATCGCCGCCATGTGCGGGGCGAACCTGGTGCTGCCCGGCCCGAAGATGGATGGCCCCTCGATCCACGAGATCATCACGACGTTTGGCGTCAGCTTCTCGGTTGCCGTGCCAACGGTGTGGACCATGCTGCTCGAACACATGGAGCGCACCGGCGGGCGGATCGACAGTCTCAGGCGGGTCGCGATCGGTGGCAGTGCGGTGCCGCGCGCGATGATCGAAACCTTGCGCGATCGCTATGGCTGCACCGTCCACCAGCTCTGGGGTATGACCGAGACCAGCCCGCTTGGCACCATGGCGACGACGACGCCGGAAATCCAAGCGCTGGGCGTGGGCGAAGAACAAGAGATCCTCTGCCAACAGGGCCGGGTGCAGTTCGGCTTGGAGTTGAAGCTGCAGACACCGGAGGGCGAGGCTGTGCCGCACGACGGCACCTCCTTCGGGGACCTTTGGGTGCGCGGGCCCTGGGCGGCATCCGGCTACTTCAAGGGTGAGGGGGGTGAGAAGCTCGATCGGGCGGGCTGGTTCCCAACCGGCGATGTGGCGACCATCGATGCCTACGGCTATCTGCGGATTACCGACCGCACCAAGGACGTGATCAAGTCCGGCGGCGAATGGATCAGCTCGATCGACCTCGAGAACGCCGCCTACGGCCACCCATCGGTGAAGATGGCCGCGGTGATCGGCGTGTTC
>JAAFHH010000343.1 GCA_013297545.1 Alphaproteobacteria bacterium | reverse complement strand
CCTGGCAATGCGGTTATCCGCTGTGTCGTCCAGGATGGATGGGTGGCCGAGTGGTTTAAGGCACCGGTCTTGAAAACCGGCGTGGGTGCAAGCTCACCGTGGGTTCGAATCCCACCCCATCCGCCAGGGGCTCGCCGCAGATCGGGAATGCCCCGCCTGGCCGCGTCACGCCCATGGATGCCCTGCTCTGTGACGACATCCGCACCCCGATCGGCCGCTCCTGCCCCTACGCTGGCAGCACGTCCGGAAACAGGGTGCGCAAGCCGTCGATCAGATCGCTCGCCATCGCGGCCAGCACGGCTTCGCCCTTCGCCACTGTGGCGAGGGTCGGATCACCACGCACGCCGCTGACGCTGTAGTCTTCGCCAGCATCCGTGTCGCCGATGAAGACCGTGGGCGTGTAAAACACGCTCTTCGGCAGGTCCAACTGGTGGCCATAGTCGACCACCGCCTGGTCCATGCGCACCAGCGACGGGTCGATCGCGAGGATAGTCGAAGTCTCGCTTTCATCGCCGTGCCCGCCGAGCTTTTGGCGCATCAAGCCCTTGGCACTGCGGCCGAGGTCGCGGATGTCGGCGGTGTGCACGCGCACGCCGCGTTCCTCATAAAGGTCGCGCACGACGATGCGCAGCACCGGCTCGGTCGACACCCCGGTGTTGACGACGGCAAGGCGGGTCACGCCATCGTCCATGAATTTCTCCAGGATCTCACGCAACAGCGCCCCGAACGTGTCGGCCGAGATGTGCTGGCTGCCGGGGTAGCGCACGAAGGCTGGGTAGTAGCCGACACTCAAGATCGGCGCGATCACCACCGGCAGGGTGGCCGCGATGCGATTGCCGAGCTCGCGTGCCGTCAACCAATCGGTGTTGAGCGGCAGATGGTGGCCGTGTTCTTTCGCGATCGCACCGATCGGCAGCACCACCGGTGCACCGCGATCGAACCAAGCCTTGGCTTCAGGCCAGGTCAGAGTTTCCAGCCAAACGCCGGGAGACGTCGTCATAGGTATCGCTCCAAAAAGTCGCGGACATCTGGCCCCCAGATCTGCGGCCCGCGGCCGGCAAACAGGTGGCCTTCCCAGTTGGTCAGCCCGAATGCCGGGTAGATCTTGGTGACGGCCTGCTCGCTGGTACCGGCGAGCGCTTGCGTCGGGCGGATCGAGAAATCGTTCGCCGCTTGGATGAAGAAGATCGGCATGGTCAGGCGCTCAGCCGCCGCGACCATCGCCTGTGCCAGCACCGGATTGCGATCCCAGTTCATCGCCGCACCCGCGAATTCGACTGCACAGCGAAAACCGGTGTCCTTGGCGGCGGCGAACAGCGTGTTCACGCCGCCAAACGAACTGCCCATCACCGCGATCCGACCTGCGATGATCTCTGGCAGGCTGGACAGGTGCTGGCGCGCCGCACAGACGTCGTCGCTCTCCCGGTCGAGGCGTGCGAGCAGCTGGGTGTTGTAGGTGTCCGTGAACGGCTCGTCCGGGCACTCAGCGCGCCAGGTCGGCCCCGGCGAATTGCCGTAGCCGCGCCGGTGCGGCATGAAGCAGGCGATGCCCCACGACATCAGCCGCGCAGCAATCGCCGGCTGCACACTGTCGGTCGACCCCTGATCGACACCGGAGCCGTGATTGTAGATCACCGCCGGCCACGGCCCGGGGCCTGGCGGCAGGTAGAGATAGCCTTTCAGCGCATGGTCTGCGCTCCAGAACGTCTCCTCCCGTGGCACCAGGGCGACACCCTCCAAGGACAGGTCGCCGGCAAAGCCCGCCGGCCCGACGGTGGTTTCGATGAAGCGGTCGAACCGCTCGATGGCGGCGGTCATCCGTGCGCGCACGGAGGCGAATTCTGGGCTCGCGGCCCGCATCGCGAGGTCGCGCTCATGGGTGGCTGAACTCGTAAATGCGAGGCTCCAGGCGACATCTGGTCCGGCTGAGGTGTCATCCTGCTTGGTGGTGATGCTGCCGGCCGCCAGCCCCATGGCAACACGCACGCGGCACGCCTCGCGCCGGATCTCCAGCACTTGGGGCCGCAAGCCGGGCTTGGCGTAGTACTGGGTGCGTTCGATGATCATGGGCGTGATCCCTCGGCCTGATACTGGCCTGGAAAGTGACAGCGCACCAGCCGACCGGGTTCGACGGCGATCAAGCTCGGCTGCTCGACGCGACAGCGATCGCCCGCGATCGGGCAGCGGGTGTGGAACCGGCAGCCCGTGGGCGGATCGAACGGGCTTGGGATCTCGCCCTCCAGCACAACCGGCGGGCGGGCGAGCGCGGGGTCGGGGTCTGGCACAGCCGCGATCAAGGCCGCCGTGTAGGGGTGCAGCGGGCGTTCGAACAGGGCCGCCTCCTCCGCCACTTCAACCGTCTGGCCGAGGTACATCACCAGCACCCGGTGGCTAACGTGGCGGACAACCGCGAGGTTATGGGAGATGAACAGCAGAACCAGATCAAACTGCGCTTGGATGTCCGCCAGCAGGTTCAGCACTTGGGCTTGGATCGAGACATCCAGTGCCGAGACCGCCTCGTCGCATACGATCACCTTCGGACCCGGGGCCAAAGCCCGCGCGATGCCGATGCGCTGGCGCTGCCCACCGGAAAACGCGTGCGGGTAGCGGCTGAGCGCATCCTCGCGCAGACCAACGATCGCGAGCACGTCGGCAACCCGCTCCGCGATCCGATCCTGTGACCAGCCAAGGTTCCGCAGTGGCTCGCCGACGATATCGCGCACCCGCCAGCGTGGGTTGAGGGAGGAGAACGGGTCCTGGAACACCGCCTGCAAGTCCCGGCGCAGGGGTCGAAGCAGGGGGTCGGGCAGGTGTGTCACGTCGTTGCCTTGGAAGCGCAGCACGCCGTCGGTCGGTTCAGTCAGGCGCAGCACCATCCGGCCAAGCGTGGTCTTGCCGCAGCCGCTTTCGCCCACTACGCCCAGTGTCTCGCCCGGGTGGAGTGCGAAGCTGACATCGTCCACTGCGCGCAGGTTCCTTCCCCGCACCTGAAAGGTTTTGCCGAGGCCGATCGCCTCCAGGATCGGGCCGGTCATGCCGGGAACCAACAGCGGATGCGCTGGCCATCTGGGCTGGTCTCCAGCGGTGGCGCCTCGGTCTGGCAGCGCGCGGCGGCAGACGGGCAGCGGGTGTGAAAGCGGCACCCGCTCGGGAACGCAGTCGGTGACGGCATGGTGCCGGCGATCGCGTGGAGGCGGGCTTCTTTCACCCGCACCTTCGGCACCGCGCGCAGCAGGAGCTTGGTGTAGGGGTGGCGGGGGGTGGCGAACAGCTGCTTGGCGGGGGCTTCCTCCACCACTTGGCCCGCGTACATCACGACCACGCGGCTCGCCATGCCGGCGATCACGCCGAGGTCGTGGGTGATCAACAAGATCGCCATCCCTCGCTCCGCTCGCAGACGCGCCATCAAGGCCAGAATCTGGGCTTGGATCGTGACGTCGAGCGCGGTCGTCGGTTCGTCCGCGATCAGAAGCTTCGGGTTGCACGCCATCGCCATCGCGATCATCACCCGCTGGCGCATGCCACCAGAGAGTTGGTGCGGGTAGTCATCAACCCTGGTGTCCGGCGACGGAATACCGACCAGCCGCATCAAGTCGATGGCGTGGGCGCGGGCCTCAGCGCGGCTAAGGCCGAGGTGGACTTCCAGCACCTCGCCGATCTGAAACCCCGCCCGGAACAACGGGTTGAGCGAGGTCATCGGTTCCTGAAAGATCATCGCCATGTCCCGCCCGCGCACCTTCAAGCGCTCGCGTTCGGGCAAGGTGATCTGATCCCGGCCATCGAACAGGACGCGACCAGCCTCGACCCGGGCAGTGGGCGGCAGCAGACCCATCGCGGCCATGGCGGTGACAGATTTGCCGGACCCGCTCTCCCCCACCAGTCCAACGATCTCGCCGGCTGCAATCGAGAGCGACACCTCGTCCAACACCGGTGCCCGGTCCCGACCGCGCCCGAAGGCAACACTCAGGCCCGCGATGTCCAACAGCGCCGTCATCGCTCGCGGATCCGGGGGTCGAGCAAATCGCGCAAGCCATCGCCCAAAAGGTTGAAGCCAATGATGGTGAGCCCGAGCGCTGCACTGGCGGCGAGCGCCATGTGCGGATCGGTGCGCAAGGCGACCAAGCCGTCGCGGATCATGCCACCCCACGTGGGTGTCGGTTCCTGGATGCCGATGCCGAGGAAACTCAATGTCGCCTCCGCCATGATCACGAAGCCGACACCGACCGACGCGCGCACGATCAAGGGGGCGACGATGTTGGGCAGACAGTGCCGCACCAGGATCGCGGCTGACGGCGTGCCGCACACGATCGCCGCATCGACGTAGAGTTCCCC
>JAAFHH010000342.1 GCA_013297545.1 Alphaproteobacteria bacterium | reverse complement strand
ACCCCGCTGTCTCGGCCTTTCGTGTCGCGGTTGATCCGCGGGCGATGGTGCGCACCTTGCGCCTGGTCAGCGGCCTGGTGCTGTTCAGCTTCGTGTTCACCCACTTCATCAACCACAGCGCCGGCATCTTCGGTGTCGCGGCGATGGAATGGGGGCAGGCACCGTTCGGCTGGATCTGGTGGCGGCACAGCACGACCTCCCTGCTCGCCGGTGCTGCTGTCGTGCACATCGCGCTCGCACTCTGGTCGATCTACCGCCGCCGTTCGCTCGCAATGCCGGCGTGGGAAGCAGCCCAGGTGACGTTCGGCCTGCTGATCCCGCCCTTGTTGGTCAACCATGTCATCGAAACCAAGATCGCCTATGATCTTTACGGTGCTGATGGCACCTACTCGACGGTGATCTACCACCTGAACCAATCGGTGCTGCGCCACAATCTGCAGAAGCTGCTGCTGTTGGTCGCCTGGGTGCATGCCTGCATCGGCCTGCACTATTGGCTGCGCTTGCGCGTCTGGTACCGGGCGATCGTGCGCTATGCGTTTGCCTTTGCCGTGCTGCTGCCGGCGCTCGCACTGGCGGGCTACATCGCCGCAACCCAAGAAGTGGCCCAGCTGGCCGAAGACCCGGCGTGGGTAGAACGTGCCAATCGCCTGGTCGCCCCACCCAACCCAGAGATGGGCGCTTACCTGATCGCGATCCGCGACTACACGTTCCTCGCGTTCGCGGGTCTGCTCGGCCTCACCATCGTCGCCCGCCTCGGCCGGGCTGGCTGGGAGGCGCGCCGCGCCCGGCTGCAGCTGCACTACCCGATGACGCGTATCCGCATCGTGCCCGGCATCACGGTGCTGGAGGCGAGCCGGTTGGCCGGCATCCCACACGCCAGCGTCTGCGGTGGTCGCGGGCGCTGTTCGACCTGCCGCGTGCGCTTGGGCGCTGGTTTTCAGCACGCCCCACCCGCCCAAGCCGATGAGGCGAAAGTGCTGCAGCGCGTGCAGGCTGGCCCCAACGTGCGGCTCGCCTGCCAGTTGCGACCAACCCACGACCTTGAAGTCGCCCCGATCCTGCCGCCAGATATCCAAGCCGCCGACGTCCGCAAGGTGCGGGATTACGCGCAAGGCCGCGACCTCGACATCGTGGTGATGTTTGCGGACTTGCGCGGCTTCACCAGCCTGTCTGAACACAAGCTGCCCTATGACCTGGTGTTCCTGCTCAACCGCTATTTCGCGGAAATGGGCCAGGCGATCGAGAGTTCCGGCGGGCGGATCGACAAGTTCATCGGCGACGGCATCATGGCGCTGTTCGGCCTGGATGATGGCCCGAACGCGGGTGCCAAGGCAGCGCTTGCCGCGTCCAAGGCGATGTTGGACAAGCTCGAGGTGCTGAACCGGGAACTCGAAGTCACGCTCGACAGCCCGCTCAAAATCGGCATCGGCCTGCATGCCGGCCACTGCATCGTCGGCGAAATGGGCTGGGGCCGCGCGATCACGCTGACCGCGATCGGCGACACGGTGAACACCGCCAGCCGTCTCGAAAGCATGACCAAGGAATTGGGCGCGCTGGTCGTGTTCTCCGAAGACGTCGCGACCCGCGCGGGCGTCGACCTCAGCCGGTTCGAGCAGAGCGAGGTCGCGATCCGCGGTCGGCAGACCAGCCTCAAGGTCGCGATTGCAAAATCCGCCGGGGACCTTACGCCAGCGCCTTGATCGCGCGGATCAAGGGCCGAAACGCTGGGTGGCCCGCATGGCCGAGCCAGGCGAACACCAACATTTCCGTGGTCACGACCGACAGCCCCTGGGTGGCGGCGTAGGTGAGTGCGCAGGCGCGATCCTGCTCCCGCCGGGACGCGACGGCATCGGCGACCAGGGTCACCTGCCAGCCGGCATCCGCGAGGCCGAGCGCGGTTTGTAGCACACAGACATGCGCCTCCGCCCCCACGACCACGAGGTGGGATCGCTGCAGGGCTTGGAAACGCGCCAGTGCGCCTGGCTCCGCTGCAGCGGAAAAACAGGTTTTGGTGATGATGTGCTGATCCGGGATGCGCGGGCGGATCGCGGGGTCCAGCAGCCCAATCCGCTCAGGCGCATGTTCGGTTGCGGCAACCGGCAGCCCGAACGCGTGAGCCGCGTCGAGCAATAAGGCGGTGCGCGCCAGCACCGCCGCCGCCCGCGGCAATGCTGCCAGCAGTTTGGTCTGTAGATCCACCACCACCAGGGCCGTGTGCGGGGCGGGCGTCATGGGGTGAGCGCATCCAGCGGCCACCGCGGGCGCGGTGCCAGATCCAAGCTGTGGCGCTCGCCGGCGACAAACCGCTCGAGCCCGGCCCAAGCGATCATGGCGCCATTGTCCGTGCACAGCCGCGGTGGCGGGATCACCAGCGGCACGCCAGCTCCCTCGGCCAGGCGCTGCAACCGCGCGCGCAACACTTGGTTCGCCGCCACCCCACCCGCGACGACAAGCGGCTTGCCTGCCCCCCAGCGCTGGGTGGTGAGTGCCAACGCCGCCGCCGTGCGATCGGCCAGCACGTCCCCGACGGCGGCCTGGAAGCTCGCCGCAATATCGGCGGCAGCATCGGGTTCGGCTTCCACCAGCAGCCGCACAGCGGTCTTCAGGCCGGAGAACGAAAAATCACAGCCCGCCCGCCCGAGCATTGGCCGCGGCAGGGCGAAGCGCTGCGGGTTGCCCTGAAGGGCAGCGCGCTCGACCGCCGGCCCACCCGGAAACCCAAGGCCAAGGAGCTTCGCCACCTTATCAAACGCCTCGCCCGCGGCATCATCGATGGTGCCGCCAAGCCGTTCGTACCGCCCCAGTCCCTCAACCGCCAGCAGCTGGCAATGCCCGCCGGACACCAGCAGCAGAAGGTAGGGAAACGCGACCCCATCGGTCAGGCGCACGGTGAGCGCATGGCCTTCCAAGTGGTTGATGCCCAGAAACGGTTTGTCAGCCGCCAGCGCCAAACCCTTGGCAAACGTCGCCCCCACAATCACACCGCCGATCAGGCCCGGCCCCGCGGTCGCCGCAATTGCATCGATGTCGCGCAGCGCAAGTCCAGCGTCGGCCAATGCTGCCACCACCACATCATCCAGCGCCTCCAAATGCGCGCGCGCGGCAATTTCCGGCACCACCCCGCCGAAGGGACGATGCTCAGCATCTTGCGAGACCACCCGGTTCGCTAAGATCCGCCGCTCACTGTCGACCACGGCCGCAGCGGTTTCATCGCAGGAGGTTTCGATACCCAGAACACGGATCAGCGCCATCGCGCCGATCTAGCGCCGAGGCGCCCGCCGCGTCCAGCATTCGTGGCTTGGAGGGGGCCAGCAGGGCGCGGTAAGATTTGCCCCATGCTCCAGTGGTTAGAAATCTCCGGCATCCCACCCCTCAACGACGTCCGCATCGAGTTCGGCGAGCGGCTCACCATGATCACCGGCGACAATGGGCTGGGGAAATCGGTGATCCTGGATGCCGTGCACTGGATGCTGACGGGGGTGTGGCCGAATGAACCGATTGTGCCGCCGGGAGATGCGCGGATTGCGATTTCAGTGAGCAATATTGTCGCGACAAGAGAGTATAGCGCCAAATCTCAGAATTGGATTTTTTGGGATGCGGCGCAGATTGAACAAAACTTAAAAGCCCGTGATGCTCTCTATGGTGGAATTTTAGTCAGTGTAACGGGACGCGGCGACGCGTTGATCTACGACCAATCTCGGGGTGATTTTACTAGAGATTACGTTACAAAAGGCGCCATCGCACATACTCGTGTATCCAGAGAGGAAGTCTGGCTTGGAACGGAGAATAGAAAAACTCGCGTGTGCAATGGCCTTATTGACGATTTTGTGCGCTGGGAGGCGACTCGCCCCGAGGTCTATTCAGCACTTCGGAAATTGGTGGCGACTCTTGCGCCACCAGATGAAGCTATATTACTCGGTGGGTCTGCGAAAATTGACAGAATGAATGCGAGAGTGTTTCCATTTGCTCAATTGGAATATGGGACATTCCCGATAACACATGTCTCCCTGGCTATCCAGAGAATTCTGGCGCTTGCCTACGTTGTGATTTGGAGTTTTGACCCAGATAGCCGGACACCTCAGTTAGAATTGCAAGACTCTCCTCTGCTTCTCTTGGTCGATGAGGTGGACGCACATCTTCATCCCAAGTGGCAGAGATCCTTCCTTTCGGGCCTCGTAACTGGACTCGAAAGCCTTGGCCGCACGACTAATGTCCAGATTGCGACAACCGCTCACGCCCCCATGGTCTTGGCAGGCTTCGAAGCCGCAGCAGACCCTCAGCGTGACCGCATAGCAACCCTCGAATTCTCAGCAAAAACCCGCTCAGCCACGATC
>JAAFHH010000341.1 GCA_013297545.1 Alphaproteobacteria bacterium | reverse complement strand
TATCCGCGCGGCCGGAGATAAAAAGCGCTATCGCCGCTGTGCCGACGATCGCAGCCACCGCGCGTGGATCGTCTGCACCCGCCCACACCGCTGCCATGTGCGCCGCATCGGTTGGCGCAGCGGGGGAGGCTGGGGTGTCGGCCCCGAGCGGTGCCCAACTCGTCTCCGCCACCGCGCCCTCGTGCAGCCAGTTCAAGGTGACGGCTTTCACCGGTGTGCGCAGCGCCTCGCCGCCGCCGCCCTTCACCACACCGAGCGATCGGTGGCCGAGCAGCTGAGCCGCCTCCAGGTGCAGGGCCAGGTAGGGCGGATGGAACACACCGTCGAACGTCACACGGGATTGGAACGGGTTGGTCAACCGCGCGACGGTGTTCAGCGGCGAGCGCAGGCCCAGGATACCGCGCAGATCCAGCAGCGCAGCGAAGCGCGGCGCGAACGTCTCAACCGGGCAGAACACCACAGGTCCTGAGCCACCGACCGGGATCTCGAGCGCCGCAAGCGCCCCGGCAATGTGCTCCCGCCCCGCACTGGCGAGGGGACCATGGAACACAGTGGTCAGCCCAGCCCGCGCCACCAGCTTCGCCGCGGCGAAGTGCCAGGGGGCGATCCGCGGTGCGCCATCGGCGTAGGACGGCCAGTCGAGATCGCGGCCGAGCGCCGGCTGCGGCGTGTGTGCCAGTACGGCCTGCACGAAGCCCGCTGTCTCTTCCGGCGTCTCGGCGCGGTAGCGCAGCAGCATCAGCAGCGCACCGATTTGTTCCGGCCGGGCCTCGCCCTGCAGCATTGCCGCCATCGCGGCTGCGGCTTCGACGACTGTCAGGCTGCGCCCACGCCCCGGCCCGCGGCCGATCGCGCGCACCACGGCCGCGAACGGGTGGCGGTCATGGTCAACCGGCTCAAGGCTGTCAGGCAGGCTCACGCGGCGATGGTATCCTTTTGGTGGACGGGTGCGCGAGCATCCCCCAGCACCGCGCCCACCAGCAACAAGGTTGGCCCATCAAACGTGCCGGCATCCAGCACATTGGCGATGGTCGCCAAGCTCGCGCGCACGATCCGTTCCTGCGGCGTGGTCGCGTTTTCGATCGCGATCACCGGCGTCGTGCGCGGCAGACCGCCGGCGACCAGACCGGCTGCCGTGCGCCGCGCCGTGGTGCGGCCCATGTAGATCGCGAGTGTGCCGCCCGTCGCGGCGAGTGCGGCCCAATCGGGTTCCGCGCCATCGCTCTGCAAGTGGCCGGTCACCAAAGTGAGCGCCGTCGACCGGCCGCGTTCGGTCAAGGATTGGCCGATGCGCGCAGCTGCCCCCAGCGCTGCCGTGATGCCGGGCACCACGCTGCTCGCGACGCCGTGGGCGGTGAGGGAGGCGATTTCTTCCCCACCGCGGCCAAACACGAACGGATCGCCACCCTTGAGCCGCACCACAGTCCGGCCGGCGCGGGCGAGCTGCAGCAGGATCTGGTTGATTTGGTCTTGGCTGGCCGAGTGCGCGCCACAGCGCTTGCCGACATCGATCCGCTCGGCATCGCGCCGGGCGAGGTCGAGGATCGCTGCTGGCACCAGCGCGTCGTGCACGATGACATCGGCTTCGGCCAGCAGACGCGCGGCGCGGCGGGTCAAGAGCTCCGGATCGCCCGGGCCGGCACCAACGAGGTGGACGATGCCCTCGCCTGTTGCCGGCTCCGCCAGCAAGCGTTCGGCCGCCGCGGCCGCCGCATCCCGCTCGCCCGCAAGGAACAGAGCGGCCGGCGTGCCGGTCGCCATCGCTTGCCAGAACCGGCGGCGATCCGCCTCGACCGGGAGACGGCGGCGCACCTCGGCGCGCAGGCGCTGGGACCAGGACGCCAGCGCGCCATACGCCGCCGGGATCACCGCTTCGATCCGGGCGCGGAGCGTGCGGGCGAGGGTGGGGGCCGCCCCCCCGGTGCCGATCGCAATCGTGATCGGCCCGCGTTCGATCATCGACGGCACTTGGAAATCACACAGGTCCGACTGATCAACCGCGTTGAACAGCACACCGGCAGCGACGGCCGCAGCGCGGGATTGTTCCAACAGCGTGCGATCATCAGACGCCGCGATCACCAAGCGCGCACCGGCAAGATCGGCTGGTGTCGGCACGCCAGCCAGGCGCCGCAGCACAGCGCCGGCGCGGCTGAGCAAGGTTGCTTTCGCCTCCGCCGCCGGCCCGGCGCCGATCAGCACCACCGGCTGGCCCGTCAGGCTGACGAAAATCGGAAAATGGCTAAGGCGCCCTTCAGGCGACGGCTGGCAGGCGGACATCGGCGCGCACCCTTTCCAGTTCAGAACAGCAAGACCCGCACGCCGTGCCGGCGCCGGTGAGATCGCCAATCGCAGCGACTGTCGCGGCCCCGCGCGCGATGGCCGCTTCGATGGCCGCCAAGTCAACCGACCGGCACGCACAGAGGATTGGCGACGCAGACGCGAGCGGCCGTGCCAGCACGGCGTGGCGTTGATCCATGGCCGGGGCAGTCAGCAGGCCCGGATCGATCGGTGCCGGCCACCTGCGCGCGGCGGTCACCACGGCGACCAACCCACCCGCATCGAACAGCGCCCAGCGACCTCGGCCGCGCGCCGTGTCCATCAGGCAGATGCTCTCCGCGCCAAAGCTCGCCGCGAGGTCGGTTGCGATCCGATCGACAGCACCCGTCCACGCCACCCGGTGGCTGACACCACCCTCGACCGGCCGGCGGCTCCAGTACGGCACCTCAAGGTCGAGCGGGCGGCGCGCCAGCACTTCACCGTACCAATCCACCGCGAGTGGTTCAATCCGCACGGCGGTGTGCTTGGATTCCGGTTGGCCGGACACCGGGTCGACGAACGGGTTGACCACCCGGCCGACGACACCATCGCCAGTCCCCTGGTCGGTCCAGTGGATCGGCACGAACACCTGGCCGGGCGCTTGGTCTGGATCGCGCTTCAAGGGCACGGTGATCTGGCCCCAGGGGCTGATCACCTGCACCAACGCACCATCGGCGAGTGCTGCGGCATCGGCGGGGGAGACCGCGACAAAGCTTTCCGGGTGCTGGGCGTTCAACTGCACGACCGCACCGGTGCGGGTCATGGTGTGCCACTGATCGCGGATGCGGCCGGTGTTGAGCACCAGCGGATAGTCGGCCGATGGCGGCTGCTGCGGTGAGCCGGGCGTGATCGCGATGGCGCGCGCTTTGCCGTCCGGCGTCTTGAACCCGCCAGCCGCGAACAACCGCTCTTGGCCGAGCGGCCATTGCACCGGGGCCAGCGCCTCGTAGCCGGCGGCATCGAGATCCTGCAGGCCGCCGATGTCGAAGCCGCGCGTGCCCTCGTTCTCGAAGCCGGAGAGCGCGGCGTGTTCGCGGAACACGGCGTCGGGGCCGTCATAGGTGAACGCATCACCAAACCCCATGCGCTGGCCAACCGCGGCGAACGCCCACCAATCGGGCTTCGCCTGGCCCGGCGCTGGGCGGAACGCACGTTGGCGCGAGATGCGGCGCTCAGAATTGGTGACCGTGCCCGCCTTCTCCCCCCAGGCGAGCGCTGGCAGCCGGACGTGGGCGAAGCGGCTGGTGTCGGTATCCGCCATCACATCAGACACCACGACGAACGGACACCGTGCCAAGGCCTCGCGCACGCGACCGGCGTTCGGCAGGCTGACTGCCGGGTTGGTGCCGACAATCCACACGGCTTTCACCCGGCCCTCGTACATCGCCTCGAACAAATCGACCGCTTTCAGACCGGGCTTGGCGGCAATGGTGGGCGAGTGCCAGAAGCGCTGCACCCGCTCACGCGCGTCGCCATCTTCAATCGCCATGTGGGCTGCCAGTTGGTTGGCGAGTCCCCCCACTTCCCGCCCGCCCATCGCGTTTGGCTGACCGGTCAGCGAGAACGGCCCCATGCCGGGGCGGCCAAGGCGACCGGTTGCGAAATGGCAGTTGAGGATCGCGTTCACGGTATCGGTGCCATGGGTCGACTGGTTAACACCCTGGCTGTAGGCGGTGACCCAGCGCTCGGTCGCCGCAATCGCGCGGTAGCAGCTGAGCAGATCGGCTGCCGCGAGCCCGGTTGCCGCGGCAGCTGCCGCAACGCTCGGCACCGCTGCGCGCGCAGCAGCGAGGGCTGCGTCGAACCCTGCGACATGCGCGTCGAGGTAGGCGTGGTCGAGGTGCCCTTCGTCCGCGAGGTACACCAGCAGGCCCGCGAACAGCGCACCATCGCTGCCAGGCGTGATGCCGAGGTGCTGGTCCGCCACCCCTGCGGTCACCGACCGGCGCGGATCGATCGCGATCAGTTTGGTGCCACGCGTCGCCCGCGCCGCCAGCATCCGCCGGAACAATACGGGGTGG
>JAAFHH010000350.1 GCA_013297545.1 Alphaproteobacteria bacterium | reverse complement strand
TATTTTTTTTTTTTGGATAGCGCCGAGATAGATATCACCAGTCGCGACTTGGTCGCGCGGCGCGATGCTGCGCAGATAAAACAGCGCGAACCCAAAGGGCGGGTGCATGAACGAGGTCTGCATGTTGATGCAGAGCAGCACGCCGAACCAAATCAGATCGATGCCAAGCTTGGCCGCGACCGGCGCCAGCATCGGCACGATGATGAAGGCGATTTCGAAGAAATCGAGGAAGAACGCGATAAAGAACACGAAGATGTTGACGAAGATCAGGAAGCCGGTAACCCCACCGGGCAAGCCGCTGAGCGTGTGTTCGATCCAGATCGCGCCATCAACCCCTTGGAACACCAAGCTGAACACGGTGGAGCCGATCAGGATGAAGATCACCATGGCGGTGATCCGCATCGTCGTGTCCATGCCTTCTTTGATCAGGGTCCAGGTCAGGCGCTTGTGCAGCGCTGCCAGCACGATCGCACCGACCGCGCCCATAGCACCGGCTTCCGTCGGGGTCGCGAGACCAAGGAAGATCGTACCCAGCACCAGGAAGATCAGCACGATCGACGGCACCATGCCCCAGAGCACGCGCCGATAGAGCGGCCAGCCCGTCAAGGTCCGGGCTTCCGGCGGCAACGGCGGCACCCACTGTGGCTTCACGATCGAGATGAAGGCGATGTAGGCGAGGAACAGCAGCACCTGCAGGATCGAGGGGCCGATCGCGCCAGCGTACATGTCACCAACCGACTTGCCGAGCTGGTCGGCCAAGATCACCAGCACCAATGAGGGCGGAATCAGCTGGGTGATCGTGCCAGAGGCCGCAATCACACCGGTCGCCAGCTTCTTGTCGTAGCCGTAGCGCAGCATGATCGGCAGGCTGATCATGCCCATCGCGATGACGGAGGCGGCGACCGTACCCGTGATCGCGCCCAGGATCGCACCGACGATGATGACGGCGTAGGCGAGGCCGCCCGGCACGCTGCCAAACAGTTGGCCGGTGCCCTCCAGCAGATCTTCGGCCAGCCCACATCGCTCCAGCACGGCACCCATGAAGGTGAAGAACGGGATCGCCAGCAGCAAATCGTTCGACATGATGCCGAAGATGCGCAGGGGCAAGTTTTGCAAGAAGGCGTAGGTGAAGAAGCCAAGTTCAATCGACAAGAAGCCGAAGAACAAACCAACGGCAGCCAACGAAAACGCGACCGGATAGCCGATCAGCATGAAGATGATAAGGCCGCCGAACATCAGCGGCGCCATGGTATCGAGGGTGAACATTATACCAACTCCCTCCGGCGCCTATTGCAGCGGACGTTCGTAGTGAACTTTGAATTCGATGTAGCCAGCCAGCGCCGCCACCCGGCGCGCAAGCTCTGCCAAGCCCTGCAAGGTCAGCAGGAAAAATCCCAGCGGCAGCAACAGCTTGACCGGCCACCGGATTAGGCCACCGGCGTTGGACGACAGTTCGCCACGCGTAAAGCTTTCCACGAAGAACGGCCAGGTCATTGCCGTCAGCATGATGGTCGCCGGCAGCAGGAAGAACAAGGTGCCGAAGACATCAATCCACAGCCGGGCGCGGTCGCTGACCATGCCGAAGATCAAGTCAACCCGCACATGTTCGTTCATCTTGAGAGTATGGGACGCACCCAGCAGAAAGATCGCCGAGAACATGTACCACTGGATTTCCAACCAGGCATTGGAGCTCGCGCTGAACAAGTAGCGTGATCCCGCATTGCCAGCACTGACCAGGCACGCGATCAACACCAGATACGAGGCGATCTGGCCAAACAGGCGGCTGATCCGATCGATCCAGTCGCAGATCGGAAACATGTACTGCATCCCAACATCCTCCCCGTCCTCGACGATCTTGCGGCGTCGAAGGTGGCCCCCTGTCGGTTCACCTACGGGAAGGCAGCCCTGCAACGCAAAGGGTTTTTCGACGCGGGCTGGCGCGAATTGCCGCAATTCTGTTGTCAAGCCCGACAATCAAAGCGACGCGGACGACACGCGGTCAGAATTGCGCTGGCCCGCCGGCTCCGCTAGCGTGCGCGCCAGCAACGCGGATGACGCGGCGGGCGGGGAGGCTTGCTGTGTCCAGATTTCGCTGAGCGTTCACGCACAACCGGTCGCAGTGCGCCGGATCTCTGGGAGGAGACTAATATGAAGCGTCGTCGTTTTCTGGCCGCGTCGGCCACCGCCACGGCGGGCGTCGCCCTTGCGGCACCGGCCATCGCGCAAAGCGCACCCGAGGTGCGTTGGCGTCTGACCTCGAGCTTCCCGAAAAGCTTGGACACCATCTATGGCGCGTCTGAAGTGATTTCGAAGCGCGTGGCCGCGCTGACTGACAACAAGTTCCAGATCCGCGTGTTCCCGGCCGGCGAAATCGTCCCCGGTCTGCAGGCGCTTGACGCGGTGCAGGCTGGCACGGTCGAAGCCTGCCACACGGCGTCCTACTACTACGTCGGCAAGGACCCGACCTTCGCGTTCGATACCGCGGTGCCGTTCGGCCTGACCGCGCGTCAGCAGAACGCCTGGATGTACCATGGCGGCGGTCTTGAGCTGATGCGCGAGTTCTTGCGCGACTACAACGTCATCCACTTCCCGGCCGGCAACACCGGCGTGCAGATGGGCGGCTGGTTCCGTAAGGAAATCCGCACGGTTGATGATCTGAAGGGCTTGAAGATGCGCATCGGCGGGTTCGCCGGCCAGGTGCTGACCAAGCTTGGCGTCGTCCCGCAGCAGCTGGCGGCGGGGGACATCTACCCGGCGCTGGAAAAGGGCACGATCGACGCGGCGGAATGGGTCGGCCCGTACGATGACCAAAAGCTCGGCTTCAACAAGGTGGCGCCGGTCTATCACTTCCCCGGTTGGTGGGAAGGCGGCCCGCAGCTGTCGACCTACGTCAACACCGCGACCTGGGACGCCCTGCCGGCGGCCTACAAGCAGGCGTGGGAAGTCGCCAACTACGAAGCCAACATGGACATGATGGCGAAGTACGACGCGGTGAACCCGGCGGCTCTGCGCCGCCTGATCGCGGCTGGCATTCAGCTGCGGCCGTTCTCACGCGATGTCATGGCGGCGTGCTGGCGCGCGGCCCATGAAATCTACGCCGAAACCGCGGCCGCGAACGCGAAGTTCAAGAAGGTCTATGATCCGTGGCGGACCTTCCGCGACAGCCAGTTCCAATGGTTCCGCGTCGCTGAAAACACCTACGAAAACTTCACCTTCACGGCCTCACAAACCGTTCGGTAGGCAAGACTTAGCCCCCTCCCCCCGGCCTTCGGGGGGAGGGTTGCTACCCCCGCCAGGGCAGCACGCCGGGGGGCAGATCCCGGCCGAACCAGTCCGCGATCAGCATCACGCCAACCGTGCCCAAACAAATCACCACCGCCAGCGCGGAGGCTGCTTGGACCGCCCCGCCCTGTTCGAAGGTGAACACCATCACCCCGAGCGTCTCCCACCCGGCTGACCAGAGCAGCGCGGAGACGGTGAGCTCGTTCAGCGCGATCAGCACCACGAGGCACGCCCCAGCCGCCGCCGCCGGCCGGGCCGCGGGCCAGGCGAAATCGATCAAGCGCCGGGTAAAGCCACCGCCCGCCAGCATCGCTGCCTCATCGAGCCTCGGATCGCGCGCAGCCAATGCCGCCCGCACCGGTTTCACCACCAAGGGCAAGAACCGGGCGAGGTAGGCGATCAGCAGCAAGCCAAAGGTGCCATAGAGGCTGACGCCAAGCAGCGGCAGCGGCGGCAAAAACACCAGAATGCAGCCGATCGCCAGCACCGTGCCCGGCAGCGCGTAGGGTAGCTCCGCTGACCCGATCAGCGCTTGCACGACCCGGGAGCGGCGCGCGACCGCGAGTTCCGCCAACGGCACCGCGATCACCACCAGCAGCGCGGCCGCGAGCACGGAGAGGGTAAGCGAGTTCACCAGGGCGCGCTGGGTGCCTGCGTGCTCGAACAGCACGAATCGGTAGGCTGCGGCGTCAAGCGCACTCAAACTGGGTGCGACACCGAGTGCTGGCGCAAGCGAGGTGCCGACCAAGGCTGCAAGCGGTGCCACCACCAACAGCCCTACCCCAGCGATCAACACCAGCAGCACTGGTGTCCGCCAGACCCCAAGCGCGAACGGCTGGATCGCCCCACCCGCCTCCAACCCGACCGTGCGGTGCTTCAAGCAGCGTGCGGCCGCGACCAGCGCCACGATCACCATCAGCGCCAGCACGCCGGAAAGCACCGCCACCTCTGGCAGCACCCGCGGCCCGAAGCCGGACAGGCGCTGGTAGATCAA
>JAAFHH010000340.1 GCA_013297545.1 Alphaproteobacteria bacterium | reverse complement strand
CGCGGCAGCAGGTCTGCCAACTCCACCTTCTCCACCCCAAGGTCGATCGCGCGCTCGACCGAAAGGAATGGATCGTAGGCGATCACCTTCATGCGCAAGCCCCGCGCGCGGTCCGCCACGATCGCGCCGATGTTGCCGCAACCGACGATGCCAAGCGTCTTGCCGGTGAGCTCAACGCCCATGAACCGGCTTTTCTCCCACTTGCCGGCCTGGGTTGAGCGATCCGCCGCCGGCAGCTGGCGGGCGAGCGCCATCATCATCGCAATCGCATGTTCAGCCGTGGTGATCGAATTGCCGAACGGCGTGTTCATCACCACGATTCCGCGGGCCGTGGCGGCTGCGACGTCGACCGTATCGACACCAATGCCCGCGCGCCCAATCACCTGCAGCTTCGAAGCGGCCGCGATGATGTCCGCCGTCACCTTGGTGGCGGAGCGCACGGCCAGGCCATCGTACTGACCGATGATCTGCGCCAAGTCTGCGGGTGCCAGACCGGTCTTCACGTCAACCTCGACGCCGCGGGCAACGAAAATGTCGACCGCGCGCGGTGACAGGCTATCGGCGATCAGGACCTTGGGCATGGGCTGGCTCCAGCGGCGGCAGAGTTAGGCAGGGACGACGGTGGTAAAGGCCCAGTCGAGCCAAGGCGTCAAGGCGTCGAGATCACGCGTCTCAATCGTAGCACCGGCCCAGATCCGCAGACCCGGTGGTGCATCGCGGTAGCTCGCGATGTCGAAGGCGATGCCTTCTTTGTCGAGCAGGTCCGCCAGTTTCTTGGCGACTTCGGCCTGTTCCGCCGCACCGAGCGCGGTGACGCGGGGATCGACGATCTGGAAACACACCGAGGTGGAGGAGCGATTGGCCGCGTCCTTGGCCAGGAAGCCAACCCAGGGCGTGCGCTCCACCCACGCCGTTAAGGCCGCAAGGTTCGCGTCCGAGCGTGCGATCAAGCCCTGAAGGCCACCGACCGACTTCGCCCAACTGAGCGCGTCGAGGTAATCCTCCACGCACAGCATGGACGGCGTGTTGATCGTCTCGCCCTTGAAGATGCCTTCGATCAGCTGGCCGCCCTTGGCCATGCGGAACACTTTCGGGATCGGCCAGGTGGGCGTGTGGGTCTGTAGCCGTTCGACCGCGCGGGGCGACACGATCAGCATGCCGTGGGCGGCTTCCCCACCCAGCGCCTTCTGCCAGGAGAAGGTGGTGATATCGAGCTTGGCCCAGGGCAAATCCATCGCGAATGCGGCCGAGGTTGCGTCGCAGAACGACAAGCCCTGGCGATCCTCGGCAATCCAGTCGCCATTCGGCACCCGCACGCCGGATGTCGTGCCGTTCCAGGTGAACACGACATCGCGCGTCCAATCGACGGCGCCGAGGTCCGCGAGTTCGCCATAGCCAGCCTTCAGCACGCGCAGATCGCTGAGCTTCAGCTCGCCCTGCACGTCCGCCGCCCAATCCTTGCCGAAGCTTTCCCACACCAGCATGTCGACGCCGCGGGGGCCGAGCATCGACCACATCGCCATCTCGATCGCACCCGTGTCCGATGCCGGCACGATGCCAATGCGGTAATCCGCCGGCACGCCGAGCACGGACCGGGTCTGCTCGATCGCATCCAGCAGCCGCGCCTTGCCGGGCTTCGAGCGGTGCGAGCGACCAAGCACGGCCCCCGACAACGCCGACAGCTGCCAGCCCGGCCGCTTGGCGCACGGGCCGGAGGAGAAGTTGGCATTGCTCGGACGCAAGGTCGGTTTGGTCACGCGGCTGGCCTCCAGGTGGCGCGATCTCGCAGGTGCGAAAGCGCGTGGGGGGCCGAGAGGTAACAATGCCCAACGGGTTCCGTCAACGCGCCGCTTGCCGGGTGCAGCGATCAGACGCGGGGGGTACCCCCTAGTCTTCCTTGAAGCCGTACTCCGGAATGCCTTGTTCGTTGCCGTAGTATTTGTACGGCAAGAACTTGCCAGACATGGTGATTTTCACCCGGTCGCCGCGCGGATTGGGCAGGCGTTCGATCTCGAAATCGAAATCGATCGCGGACATGATGCCGTCGCCAAATTCTTCTTCGATCAGCGCCTTCCAGGCCGGACCATTGACCATCACCATTTCGTAGAAGCGGTAGATCAAGGGATCAGTCGGCGGCATGGTGGTGCCGCGGTAGGGCACCTCGTTCAACATCGATTGCTCTTCGGCCGAGAGGCCGAACAGATCGGCTGCTTTCTTCGCCAGCGGCTTTACCAGTTTCATCTGGCCAAGCAGAGCGCCGACCACGAGCGAGGGCGCCATGCCGCCGATCTCGGTCGTGATGTGCTTCCAGGTCCAGCCATTCCGGCGCTTGATGTCGAGGATCTTTTCGGTCAGCTGATCGCGGGTCATGGGGTTCCTCCGTTATTGGGTGGCCGTCCGCTGGGCCAGCGTCGGCACCGATGGGGCAAGCGTGGGTTCGGGAATGCCGGGGCGCACCAGGCGCGGCTGGCGGGCGTTCCAGGGCATGCCAGCGGCCTCCAAGGCCGTCCGCTCAACGTCAAAATTCTTCGAGCGGGTGACCAGGAAGTCGATGATGTGGTTGCGCACCGGGTAGTAGGCCGGGTGGCGGTGGATGTCGTGGCGATCGCGCTGCATCGGCAGGGTGTTTTCCACGATCTCCGCGATCACTGCCCCCGGGCCATTGGTCATCAGCACCACCCGGTCCGCGAGGTAGATCGCCTCGTCGACGTCGTGGGTGATCATCAGCACGGTCTGCCCAGTTTCTTGGCAGATCTTGCGCACTTCGTCTTGCAAGGTGCCGCGGGTGAGTGCGTCGAGCGCTGAGAACGGCTCGTCCATCAGCAGGATTTTGGGTTCCAACGACAGCGCCCGGGCAATGCCGACGCGCTGTTTCATACCGCCGGACAAGTGTGCGGGCTTCTTGTCCTCCGCACCCGACAATCCCACCAGTGCGATGAACTTGCGCGCGTGTGCCAGCACCTCGGCATTCGACCAACGCGGCCATTTCGAACGCACGGCGTAGGCGACGTTGCCGATCACGGTTTTCCAGGGCAGCAGCGCGTGGCTCTGGAAAATCACCGCGCGGTCGAGCGATGGCCCGTCGATCGCCGTGCCATCAACCACCACTTCGCCGGCACTCGGCCGGTCGAGGCCGGCGAGGATGTTCAGCACCGTGGTCTTGCCGCAGCCGGAATGGCCGATGATGCAGGTGAAGGTGCCGCGCGGCAGGGTGAGCCACAGGTCTTGGAACACCGTGGTAGAGCCACCGCCAGCCGGGTTCGGATAGCTGCGGGCAATCGCCTCCAGCGAGATGTAACGCTCGGCCATGGCCGTCACTCCGGATAGGTTACGGCTGCGGCCAGGCGCGCCAAGGCTTGGTCCAGCAGCATACCGACAAGGCCGATCAACAAGATCGCCGTGATGATGTCGGTGATCGAAAGATTGTTCCACTGGTTCCAGACGAAGTAGCCGATACCAGTGCCACCCACCAGCATCTCCGCTGCCACAATCACCAACCAGGCAATCCCGATCGAGATCCGCATACCGGTTAGGATGGTTGGCGCAGCGGCCGGCAGAATGATCGTGAGGGCTCGGCGCAGCGGCTTTACTTCCAAGGTCAACGCCACATTCAGCCATTCACGCCGAACACTGGCAACACCGAACGCCGTGTTGATCAACATTGGCCAGATCGAGCAGATGAAGATCACGAAGATCGACGAGGTGCTGCTGTCCTTGATCGTGTAGAGCGCCAATGGCATCCACGCGAGCGGCGAGATCGGCTTCAGAATTTGAATGAACGGGTCGAGCGAGCGATAGAGCAGCGGCGACATGCCAATCGCAAACCCTAGCGGGATCGCCACCGCTGCCGCCAGCAGATACCCCGCCAGCACCCGCGCAATCGAATAACCAAGCTGGATGCCAAGCCCCATGTCGTTGGTACCGCGGACATAGAACGGGTCCGCGATGTGCTGCCAGAGCTTGGCCCCGACATCGAGCGGCCCCGGCATCGGCGTCTGACTGCCGGTCGCGGCGGCCGCACCGACCAGCTTGGCATACTCCGGATCAAGCGCCGGACCCGTCGGGGCATCGGGCTGCACACCTACATGCCAAAGCGCCAAAAAGCCCGCGAGGATCAGCCCAGACAGGGCCAATGCCCGCACCCGTTCAGATGCAATCACGGCTAGCTCCGGCGGATCGGGAAGGAGGCGAGGTATTCCTCTGGCTTCGCCGGGTCGAACGGCTTGCCCATGACGGAGAAACTCTTCGTCGTCTCGGTTGGCGGCGTCAGGCCGACCTCGCGCATCGCCTTCGCCGCATCCGCCGTCAAGTAGACTTCACGCGCGATGCGGGCGTAGTCGACATCGCCGCGGA
>JAAFHH010000034.1 GCA_013297545.1 Alphaproteobacteria bacterium | reverse complement strand
TGGCATTCTGCTGTGGCCGGGCTTTCCCCTTATGTCGCTCACCGGCATCGTCGAGCCGCTGCGGCACGCCGGGGACTTCGCGGACAATTCGCGCCCACTCTACTGCCGCTGGTCGGTGATGGGCGAAGGCGCGGCGGCGAGTTGCGGGCTGCGGGTCGAGGCCGACGCGCCCTATACCAACCCGAATGACTTCGATTATGTCGTTGCGATCGGTGGTCTGCTGCCACAGATGGCGAATGCGCCGCCGCGACATAGAGACTATCTGCGCGTCGCTGCGGCATCTGGCGTCTCGCTGGTCGGAGTTTGTACAGGCGTATTCGCGCTCGCCAGGGAGGGCCTGCTCGACGGCGTGCGCACGTCCGTGCATCCCTTCCACGAGCACGACTTCCGTCTGGCCTATCCGCGCATTCCGATCTCGACGCGGGACGACTACCTGAAGGACCGTGGCCGCATCACAGTGCCCGGCGGCATCTCCATCCTGTCACTGATGACCGACCTCGTCCGCACTCATTGTGGACCCGACCGGGCGGCCAAGGCGGTGCATCAACTCTCGCTGAGTGCGCGAAAGCGCATGAGCGCATTCGACCAGGGCCGGGCCAGCGAGTTCCTGCCCATCGCCGATGCGCGCATCCAGCGCGCGGTGGTGTTGATTGAGTCGCGCAAGGGCGCCGATGTGTCGACGGAACAAGCAGCCAAGGTGGCGGGGCTGTCGTCGCGGCAGTTCACGCGCCTCTTCCAGGAGACCGTCGGCATGTCGCCAAAGAGCTACATCGTCGCGACGCGTCTGCGCTTCGCGCGCTTCCTCGTGGAGAACAGCGCCATGCCGATGACCGCGATCGCCTTCGAGACGGGGTTCGCTGACAGCGCGCATTTCGCCACCAGTTTCAAGGCGACGTTCGGGGTGAGCCCACGTGGCCTGCGCACCGGACGGCCAGACGGCCGCAAGGTACCGCCCAAGCAGGCAGCAGAGCGTTGATTTCCGCATCCCGGCGCGATGTCGGAAATCAAAAACTTTCGGCGGAAAATCGAAATACGCGACCGCGGCTCGGGAGCATCGTCGACACCAGGGCGGCATGCTCCGCAGCGGGAATGCGGAAGACGCCGATCAGGGGAGGATATCATGGTTCCGTCACGCCGTATGCTGATGCAGGGAGCTGCGAGTGCAGGTCTTCTAGCGAGCGCGCCTTTCGTCATTTCCGCTCAGGCTCAGACCGCTGTGCCCCGTGCGCAGCAGCTGCGCTGTGTGATGCATGCCGACCTAGCCTCGCTCGATCCGATCGCAACGACAGCCAGCATCACCGCTTATCACGGCGCGCTCATCTACGACACGTTGTTCGGCCATGACGAGGCGTCGGTCGCCCGGCCGCAGATGGTGTCCGAGCACTCGGTCTCGCCGGACGGTCTTGTCCACAGCTTCACGCTGCGTCCCGGCCTCAAGTTCCACGACGGCCAGGATGTGCAGGCGAAGGACGCCGTCGCCTCGGTTAAGCGCTGGGGTGCGCGGGACGGCGCAGGCCAGCACCTCTTCCGCAACGTGGCCGAAGTCGCAGCCTCTGATGCACGCTCATTCACGATTAAGTTGAACAAGCCTTACCCGTTATTGGTTGACTGGCTCGGCAAGTCGTCGCCATCGCTGTGCTTCATCATGCGAGAGAGCGACGCCTCCACTGATCCTGCGCGGCCGATCACGGAAGCCGTCGGTTCCGGCCCTTACATGTTCAACCGGGCCGAGAGCCGCACCGGAGCGCAGTACGTGTACGACCGCAACCCGAACTACCAGCCCCGCTCCGAGCTGGTCTCGGCCATGGCCGGCGGCAAAGTCGCGCGGATGCAGCGCATCGTCTTCCAGAACATGCCGGACGAGCAGACCGCGATCTCGGCGCTGCTGGCGGGCGAGATCGATTTCATCGAGCGCGTCGCGCCCGAGCTCCAGGACCAGCTAAGGGGCAACACCCGCATCCGCACGGAGGTGCTCAACAAAACCGGTTCGATCGGGTGGCTGCGCATGAACACTCTGCAGGCGCCCTTCAACAACGTGAAGGCGCGTCAGGCGATGCTGCATCTTATCGACCAGAAGGCCGTGATGCAGGCGACCTTCGGTGACCCCAACCACTTCAAGGCCTGCGGCTCGCTGTTCGGGTGCGGTACGACGATGGAGAACGACGCCAACACGGCATGGTTCAAGGGCGGTCAGAACATCGCCAGGGCCGCCGCGCTTTTCAGGGAGGCGGGCTACGCCGGCCAGCCTGTGCTCATCATGCAGCAGACGACATCGCCGGTGTTGTCTAACGCCTCGCTGCTGATCGCGCAGTGGTTGCGCCAGGCTGGCGTCAATGTGGAGCTTGCGCCGCTCGACTGGGCTGGCATCGTGGCGCGCCGCGCCCGCAAAGGTCCGGTCGCGGAGGGCGGCTGGAGCATCTTTCTTACCTGGGCGTCCGGCGAGGCCTACAACAATCCGATCACGCTGGCTGGCCATGCGGCCACGGGCGAGAGCGGCTGGTTTGGCTGGCCGGAGGATGCGAGGCACGAGCAGCTTCGCGATGCCTGGGCTGCGGCTCCCGACCTCGCCGCGCGCCAGAGGATTGCCCGCGACATGCAGGAAAACGCCTGGAACTTTGTGCCGCATGTCTATCTCGGACAGTGGTTCGCCACGGCCGCGATGCGTGCGGACGTGCGAGGGATGATCGGTCTGCCAGATCTCGTGCCGTTCTGGAACGTCTCGCGCGGCTAACCGGCCGCGACTCCGCCTGCATGCGCCGCCGGCCCCTGGCCGGCGGCTCTCTCCCCGCAAGGATGGTTCTCCAATGGTGGCCTATGTCCTGCGCCGCATCGGCTCGACCATCCTGGTGATGGTGCTGGTCAGCCTGCTGGTCTTCCTCTTGCTGCGGCTCGCGCCCGGCGACCCGGCCGCGGTGCTGGCCGGTGACAATGCCTCAGCCGAGCAGATCGCGACGCTCCGTCGCTTGCTGGGCCTCGACGACCCGCTGCCCGTCCAGTTCTTGAGTTGGCTCTGGGCGGTCGCGCAGGGCAACCTCGGAGCATCGCTGTACTCCGCTGAGCCAGTCACACTGCTGATGAGCCAGCGCGCGGAGGCGACGCTTTCGCTGGCGCTCGCCACGCTCACTGTCGCCGTGCCGCTCGCCATCGTGATGGGCGTGACCGCTGCGCACCGCGCCGGCACCGGAACAGACCGCGTGCTGATGCTCTTTGCTGTCGCCGGTTTTTCGCTGCCCGCCTTCGTCGTCGGCTATCTGCTCGTCTACCTGCTGGCGATTCAGGCCGGCGTGCTGCCGGTGCAGGGTTACCAGCCGATCGCGGAAGGGATCGGTGGCTGGGCTGCGCATCTTGTGCTGCCGGCGATCACGCTCGGCCTCATCTACACGGCGCTGATCGCTCGCATCACCCGCGCGACGATGTTGGAGACTCTGTCGGAGGACTTCATCCGCACTGCCCGCGCCAAGGGACTGCCTATGCGGCGCGTGCTGCTCGTCCACGCTCTCCGGAACGCCGGGGTCCCGATCGTCACCGTGATCGGTATCGGCGTCGCGCTCCTCATCGGTGGCGTCGTGGTGACCGAAACGGTCTTCAACATCCCCGGCGTCGGCCGCCTCGTGGTCGATGCAATCGCGCGGCGCGACTACCCCGTGATCCAGGGCGTGATCCTCGTCTGCTCTGGCATCTACGTGCTGCTGAACCTGCTGACCGACCTTTCATACACCCTCATCGATCCCCGCATCCGCTACTGAGGGAGACGCGCCTTGACCTTGACCGCATCCGCCCCCGACGCCCCGTCGCCAGCACCGGCCACTTCGGCGCTGTCGCAGGCTTGGCTTTTCACCCGCCGCCACCCAACCCTCGTCACGGGCGGCGCGATCATCAGCCTGATGGCGCTCGCGGCGCTGGCCGCGCCGTTGTTCGCCGGAGACCCGTCGACCATGAACCCGGCGGTGCGGCTGCGGCCACCATCCGCGCAAGCTTGGCTCGGTACTGACCACCTTGGTCGCGACGTTTTCGCCCGCGTGATCTACGGCGCGCGCGTTTCGCTCATGGTTGGGTTGCTCGTTGCGCTCGTTGCGATCGGAGTCGGCACGGTTGTTGGGCTCGTGGCCGGCTACTTCCGTATGGCCGACGCTATCGTTACCCGACTGATGGACGGCATCATGGCGATCCCGGCGATCCTGCTCGCCATCGCCATGGTGGCGCTGATGGGCGCTTCGGTCTGGATACTGATCCTCGCGATCGTCCTGCCGGAGATCCCGCGCGTGGTGCGGCTCGTGCGCTCGGTCGTGCTCTCTGTCCGCGATGCGCCGTACGTCGAGGCCGCGCGAGCTGGCGGTACGCGGCTGCGTGTGATCCTGTCGCGGCATATCCTGCCCTCCACCGTTGCGCCGCTCATCGTGCAGGCTACCTACATCTGCGCCGCGGCGATCATCGTCGAATCTGCTCTCTCGTTCCTCGGTGCAGGTGTCTCGCCCGAGACGCCGACTTGGGGTTCCATGATCGCGCAGTCTCGCTCGCACCTTGCTCGCGCCCCCTGGACCGTCTTCGCGCCGGGCTTCGCGCTGGCTCTGGTCGTGCTGTCCGTCAACTTGCTGGGCGACGGCTTGCGCGACTATCTCGACCCGCGCACCACCCGCCGCGCCTGACCGGAGAAAACCCGATGACCGAGCCCGTCCTCTCCGTTCGCGGTCTAACCACCTCCTTCCGAGCAGATGCCTTCTCGCCCTGGTCGACAGTGGTGCGCGACCTCTCCTTCGACATCGGCGCGGGCGAGACCCTGGCAATCGTTGGCGAGTCCGGTTCCGGCAAGAGTGTCACGTCGCTTTCGGTCATGCGGCTGCTCGCCGAGCGCACCAGTCGCATCGAGGGTAGCGCGAAGCTAGAGGGGAGCGAGCTGCTGGCACTGCCCGAGGCAAAGATGCGCAAGGTGCGCGGCAGCGCGATCTCGATGATTTTCCAGGAGCCGATGACGTCGCTTAACCCGATGATGACGATCGGCAGCCAAGTGGCGGAGGTGATGCGCTGCCACCTCGGCTTGAGCGCAGCGGAGGCGAAGGCCGAGGCGATCCGGCTTTTCGAAAAGGTGCGCATTCCCAATGCGAAGGATCGGTACGACACCCATCCGCACAAGCTCTCCGGCGGCCAGCGTCAGCGTGTGATGATCGCCATGGCGCTCGCTGCCAGGCCAAAGCTGCTCATCGCCGACGAGCCGACCACCGCCCTCGACGTGACGATCCAGGGTCAGATCCTCGACCTCATCAAAGACCTACAAGTCGAGACCGGCATGGCCGTGCTGTTCATCACCCACGACATGGGCGTCGTGGCAGAAGTATCCGACCGCACGCTGGTGATGCTGCGAGGCGACAAGGTCGAGGAGGGTTCGACCGCTGACATTTTCGCGCGCGGTAAGCATCCATACACCCGCGCATTGCTCTCTGCGGTGCCGCGGCTGGGCTCTATGGCGGGGCGACTGAACCCCGCCACTTTCGGTCTCATCGACATGACGACTGGCGAGGCAACACCTGAGCGCGCCCTGCCTGCCGCCGCCGATGCACCGCCGGTGCTGGAGGTCAAGAACCTATGCACCCGTTTCGAGGTGCGTGGTGGGCTATTCGCCCGCGTCACGGGGGCGGTGCATGCGGTTGAGGACGTCTCCTTCGATCTCAGGCCCGGCGAGACGCTGTCGCTGGTAGGCGAATCGGGCTGCGGCAAGTCGACCACTGGCCGTTCGATTCTGCGCCTCACGCATCCTCGTGCCGGCGACATCCGCGTCGACGGCGCGGCTATGCATGCGCTCGACGGTAAGGCGCTGCGCGAAGCACGCCGCGCCATACAGATGGTGTTCCAGGACCCGTTCGCGAGTCTCAACCCGCGCGTCTCGGTTGGTACCGCGATCGCCGAGCCGTTTATTGAACAGGGCCTGGGTACGCAGGCCGAGGCGCGCGAGAAAGCCGGCCAGCTGCTCGAGCGGGTCGGGCTGTCCGCCAAGGTGATGAACAGGTTGCCGCACGAGTTTTCCGGCGGCCAACGCCAGCGCATCTGCATCGCCCGCGCGCTAATGCTCGACCCAAAGATCATCGTCGCCGACGAGAGCGTCTCGGCACTTGACGTATCGATCAAAGCGCAGGTCTGCAACCTACTGATGGACCTGCAGGAGAGCCTCGGCCTCTCCTACCTCTTCATCAGCCATGACATGGCCGTGGTGGAACGCGTCAGCCATCGCGTCGCCGTCATGTACATGGGCGAGATCGTCGAGATCGGACCGCGTCCGGCGATCTTCGAGCGCCCGCAGCATGCGTATACGCAAAAGCTTATCGCCGCCGTCCCGGTGCCAGACCCGGCGCGCCGGGTGCTCCGACGCAAGCAAGACATCGAGGAGATCAAAAGCCCTTTCCGACCTAAAGACTTCCAGCCGCCCAAGCGCGAGTGGCGCGAAGTGGGCGCTGGCCACTTCGTTCAGACTTGAACACCGATCGGTCGTCCCATGCCCGTCATGCAGTCACCCCCGGGCCCGCGCGTCTTGATCGACGGACGCGAGATGCTCTATTTCGCGGGTACCGGCTACCTCGGTCTTCAAGGCGACCCGCGGGTAATCGAGGCCGCCTGCGAGGCGGTTCGGTGCTATGGTGTCGGCCCGGCAACCAGCCGCACGGGCTTCGGCGAGTCGCCCCCACTGCAGGAGGTGGAGCGGCAAGCAGCTCTCTTCTTCGGCGTGGAGCAGGCGTTGTACGTCGCGTCTGGATACGCTGGGATGTCCGTGCTCATGCAAGATCAGGCAGGATCGGACGACCTGATACTCGCCGACGAATGGCTGCATATGGCCGGACTCGACGCTTGCGCAGCCGGCCTTGCCCATGTGGAGCGCTTTCGGCACGGCGATGCTGACGATCTGTACGCGCGGCTGCGCGCCTGGGGCGGCCGCGGCGAGGTCTTCGTGCTCTGCGACGGGGTCTCGCCGGTACGCGGGGACATCGCGCCGGCTGATGCGTATTTACGCGTGCTGCACGAACATGGGCGCGGCCGGCTCGTTGTGGACGACGCGCATGGCGTCGGCGTGCTCGGCCGCTGCGGCCACGGAACGATCGAGCACGCGGGAGATGCGGTCGGCGCACGTGTTGCGGTAAATGCCGGCATCGACACCGCCGTTCAGGCCTGGACCTGCGGCACCCTCAGTAAGGCGCTGGGCGGTTCTGGCGGCATCCTCGCGGGATCGGCCGCCTTCATCGACCGGCTCAGGCGGGACGCGCGCTGGTTCCACGGGGCCGCCGCTCCGTCCGCACCAACCGCCGGGGCTGCGCAGCAGGCGCTCGCCATCGCGTATCAGAATCCGGCACTGCGCGATCGACTGCGGGCGAACGCCCGTCGCCTTCGTGCGGGGTTGCGCGGTCTGGGGATCGAGGTCGAAGACTGGTCGACACCGATTATCTGCATCCGCATTGGAGACGGCTGCGAGATGGCGCGCATCCAGCAGACGCTCTTTTCGCGTGGCATCGCCATTGCCCACTCGCGGAACTACGCCGGCGTCGACGCCGAGGGCGCGCTGCGCATCGCTGTTTTCGCGAACCACACGGACGAGATGATCGACGAGCTCGTGGCTGCCCTCGGCGCGGTTGTCTGAGGCGTTGTTGCAAAATTGACCGCCCTCTGGCACGATTGAGCGTTTAAGGTTGAACTGATGGGGTTGATGCCCCCTCCCGGTCGGCGTCGTAAGGTGCCTGGTTGGCGCGGAACCGGCGCTGTTAAAGGAGGGTCTCATCTCAGATGTCCATGTCCTGGCGATGGGTCTCGCCAAACGAAGCTTCCAGGTTTGCGCGACGGATTGGAGCGGGGCGGTTCAGTTCAGTCGTATCCCCTTGTAGATACCTAACAGAGACCGTGATCATGACTGACGTCCAATTCCCGTGAACGCGGTGAAGTCCTGAGCGAAGGGTATAGCAGGGACACCCCCGCGCGCATCAGACGCGCAGGGCCCCTGCATACCCTTAGCGATGTGAACGGCGGAGCCAGCCCCTCGCTTCTGGGTCCATCACTCACCCAGCACGGTGGTGATGATTGCTCGCAACTTGGCGGGACAAATGCTGCGTCCCGGCGGACCTTGGCGTTCGAGCTTTCGCAGTCGCCTTCGGGTGAATGTCCGCACCCCCACAGTACCCTGGCTGGCGGAATGCCAACGCCCACCGCTGCCGTGTGTCGCACCGACCGATTGGGCGAGGCAAATTCCGCAGGTTCGAGGATCGAGAACAAGAGGCAGGACGAACGGGTCTTGGTCAGCGTCCCGTAACGTGTCCCGATGTTTCAGTGATGCTTTGCCGTGTCGCGACTCCGGGCACTGCCATGGACGGCTGACCGGAAGTGTTTGCGAATCACGTAGGCAGGTCAGAATCCAGGCTGATCACCTTGAGGCAGGAAACCCGAACTGCAGGCCAATTTAGGGGCTGCGTTGGGGGTTCAAACGAGATGTATCGTTTCACAACAGAAAAATTCATTTAAAATCAGTTTCTTAGGCGGATCTCGTGGCGGAGAGGGTGGGATTCGAACCCACGGTCCCCTCACAGGGACAACGGTTTTCGAGACCGCCCCGATCGACCACTCTGGCACCTCTCCGCGGGGACCGGCGATATGCCAGAGCGGCTTGGCTACGTCAAGGCCGGCGTTGGGCGGCGCGTTCGGGCAGCAGCAGCCAGTAGCCACCTTGCTGGCGGTAGCGGCCGGCCCGCTCGCCAGCAGCGGTGCCAGTGCCCCAGAACACATCGCCGCGCACCGGGCCGCGGATCGCCCCGCCGGTGTCTTGGGCGATCACTAGGCGCTGGACGCGCCCGCGCGGTGCCTCAGAATCCTCGACATCCAGCCAGATCGGCGCGCCGAGCGGAATGAACGCCGGGTCGATCGCCAGGCTGCGGCCGGGGGTGAGGGTGACACCCTGGGCGCCGATCGGTCCATCGGGGGTCAGGCGGAAGAAAATGTAGGACGGGTTCAGCTGCATGATGGCAGCGGCGCGCTCCGGGTTCGCCTCCAGCCAGCTGCGGATCGATTGCATGCTGACCCCGTCCGCCGGCAGCAATCCTTGCTGCACCATCGGCCGGCCGATCGGCACATAGGCGTGGCCGTTTTGTGCGGCGTAGCCGACGCGGATGGTCCGGCCATCGGGCAGGCGCACTGCACCCGAGCCCTGGATGTGCAGGAAGAACGCGTCGATGGCGCTGTCGAGCCACAAGAGTTCCAGCCCCTGGCCGGTGAGCGCACCGCGGTCGATGTCCGCGCGGGTGGCGTAGGGGGTGAGACGACCATCGACCACCCGGCCGGCGACACGCTGGCCGCGCAGATCAGTGCGCCAATCGCCGAGTTCGACCATCACGAGATCCGCCGGCCGGCGGTAGAGTGGGGCGGCGTTTGCCGTGTGCCGGGCGAGGCTGCCGGTGAGCTCAGGCTCAAAGTAGCCGGTGAACAGACCAGTCGCGCCGGCGTTGGCGGTCACACGAAAGGGCCGAAATTGCTGTTCGAAGAACGCGCGCGCGCCAGCCGGTTGCGGTAGGGCGCTGCAGGGGCCGCGCCAATCGGCGACTGTGCCAGCGATACCATCCGGCCCAACTGGGCGATCATCCGCCCCGCGCACAATCACCGCGCAGGAGCGCTGCAGGGCGCTGAGTGCTGCGCCAACATCATCGTCGGCCCAGCCCGGCAGATCTTGGAAGCCAGCGCGGGTAAGTGTCGCGCGCTCAGCAGCGGCCGGCGGCGCGGAGGGGGGAGTAGGGGTTGGCGTCGTGGTTGGAGCGCAGGCAGCCAGCGCAAGTGCTGCCGCCAGCCACCCGGCTGCCCGCATCACTCAGGCACGCGGGTCGCGGTGAGGTGCCAGATCGGATCGCTGGAGCGGACATCGCGCTGGAATGTCCACAGATCGATCGCATCTTCCTTGGCCGTCGGGTCGCCTTCGATGATCGCACCATCGCGGTCGCGGGTGACGGAGGTCTGCACCGACGCGTAGCGCACGGTGATCAGCGCCATCCGGCCGTCGACGCGCGCCTCGTAGAGGTCGACGCCCGGCAGCTCGACGATCGCGGTCTCGAGCGTGTGGCCATCGCGTTGGCGGGCCTCGACGGCGGCGGCAAAGCTTTTGTAGACCCCGTCCGCCAGCAAGGTGCGCAGCTGGGTCAGGTCCCCCTTGGCGAAGGCTTCGGCGATCATCGGGAACACGGCGCGTGCCCCGGTGAGGAAATCCGCCTCGTTGAACGATGGATCCGCCTCACGCACTTGGCGCATCCCAACGGCGAGCGGCACCGGGCCGCCATCGTTTGGCACCGGTGCGGTCACCCGGCCGGGGAACGGCACGACTGTTCGATCGGCGGCGACACCGCGCTCGCCATACTCGGCTTCCCGCGGCTCCAGCGGGTTGGGGCGTTGCTGCTCATGGCCCGTGCGCCGTCCGAGCACGCTGCGCAGGCGCAGGAACAAGAACACCGCCACCATGGCGAACAACAGAATGTCGATCACTGGAAACCCGTCACCCATGCTTCAGCCGCCACCGGTTGCCACGACGCGTCTCGTGTCCCATGTTTGGAACGCCCGCGTCGCTCTTATGGAGATAGGCGGAGCGGCGCCTGAGGGCAAGCATGGCTAAGCTGTTTCGCTACGGTCTTTTCGCGTTACCGTTCCTCGAACTCGCGTTGTTGATCCTGATCGGCGACTGGATCGGTGGGCTGGAGACCCTTGGCCTGCTGCTGGTTTCAGCGCTGGCGGGCGTGGTCGTGCTGCGCGTGCTCGGCCGCGCGTCGCTTGGCGACTTGGCAGACGCGTTCCGGCGCGGAGAGAGCCCGATCCAAGATGTGGCGCGCGGGCTGTGTGTCGTGCTCGCTGGATTCTTGCTGATCGTGCCGGGTGTGATCACCGACGTGATCGCGATCGTGCTGCTGCTGCGGCCACTGCAACATCGCCTCGCGTCCGCGATTTTCGGCCGCCGTCCCGTGCCCGGCCAAGGCAACCCGGCCCAGCCTGCGCCGACTGTTGGCAGTGTGGTGATCGATGTCGAACCCGAACCGGTCGCCCCGCGTCTGCCGGACAACCGCGCCAATCCTTGGGGAGACCACACGCGATGATGCTGGTGCGCCACGGCCAATCCCTCTTCAACCTGTACTTCACCAAGACCCGGGTCGATCCCGGCATCGAAGATCCGGAATTGACCGACCTTGGCCTTGAACAAGCACTCAGCTCCGCCAAGGTGCTGGCCGCACACCCGATCCGCCGCGTGGTCGCCAGCCCCTATACACGGGCGATCCAAACGGCGGAGGTGATCTGCCGCCACCTCGACCTTACCTTCGAGCTCGACCCGATCGTGGGCGAGCGGGCGGCGTTTGCGTGTGACGTCGGCTCTTCGCCGGCGGTGCTGGCCGAACGGTTCCCGCACCTGGCACTCGACCATCTTCCGACCCGCTGGTGGCCGGAGATGGAGGAAAGCGAAGCGGCCTTGGGCGAGCGCTGCCGCCGGTTCGCTGAGACCACCCACGCGCTGGCGGACCGCGATCACCTGCTGGTAGTCTCCCACTGGGGGTTCATCCGGGGGCTGACCGGTGCCACCGTCACCAACGGGACCGTGGTGCAGTTTCACCGCGATGGCGCGCACGAGGTTGTTCACGTCCCGTAAACCGTGCTACCGCCCGCCACCCGCAGTTCCTGACCATGAGGACCGAAGCCATGAACGACGCCCAGAACGGGGCTGCAGACGCCCCGCTGCCGCCGGCCATCGTCGTGCAGATGCAGTACTTGAAGGATTATTCCTTCGAGAATCCGAATTCGCCGCGCGTCTACACCGAAATGCGCGAAGCGCCGCAAGTGCAGGTCGATGTGCGGGTGTCCGCCAACCCGATTGGTGAGCGCCAGTTTGAAGTCGTGCTGCACATCGACGCCGAAGCGATGTCCGGGTCGACCAAGCTGTTCGTCGTCGAAGTCGCCTACGCCGGCATCTTCCAGATCGCCCCGGACGTGGCGGAGCAGCACCTGCAGCCGATCGTGCTGATCGAATGCCCGCGCCTGCTGTTCCCGTTCGCCCGTGCGCTGGTGTCGGACGCAAGCCGGGACGGCGGCTTCCCGCCGCTGCTGATCCAGCCGGTCGACTTTGCCGGCCTCTACCAGCAGCGTCTGGCGCAAGCACAGATGCAGGCGAACGACGCGCCGTTGGTTTAGTCGTTCAAAATCAGCACGATCCCAACCGCGAGCAGGCCGACGCCCACCACTTCCAGGGGCTTGGTCCGCTCGCGGAACCAGAGCGCTGAGGCGGCGAACGCGAACACCAGCTCAATCAGGCCGAGCGTGCGCACATAGGCGGCCACGGTCAGTGTGAACGCGGTGAACCAGCAGGCGGACGCGAGCGCTCCGGTGGCACCTGCGAGTGCGCCAGCACGCCAGGTGCGGGCGATGCGTGCCCATTGCTGAGGTTCCGTCGCCGTCAACCAACTGCCGAGCACCAGGCTTTGCAGGGTTGTCGACACCATCAGCGTGAACCCCGCCGCCATCACGAACGGGGTGGTGTCGAGCCCGACGGCGGCGGTGCGAAACCCGACGGCGGCAATGCCGAACATGCCCCCCGACGCGATACCGATCCAAGCACCGCGCCGGCTCAAGCCGTCGATCAGCGCGTGCAGTGGTCGGGCGGCATCCTTCATCGCCATCAGCATCACGCCCAGGGTTGCGAGCACCATCGCGAGAATCGCAGTCGGCAGCAGCACCGCCCCCAGCACCACCACTTCGACCAATGCTGCCTGCACCACCTCGGTCTTCGAGTAGGCGGTGCCGACGGCGAAGCTCGCCTCGGTCACGGCGATCAGCAACAGCGAGGTGCCAATGATCTGGGCCAGGCTGCCGATCGTGACCCAGATCCAGTACTCGGCCTCGGGCGTCGGCCAGGCGATGCCGAAGCCCCAATGCAGCAACGCCCCGTAGGCCAGTGCGACCGGCACGCCGAAGCCGAAGCGGGTGAAGGCGGCGGCATTGGTCGAGAGTTGCCCCTTCAGTTGCTTTTGCACCGCGGTGCGCAGCATCTGCAAAAACGCCGCCGCACAGGTGATCGGGATCCACAGCCACTCAAGCATGCGATGAGGCTAGCGTCCGCGCGCAGACGCCGATAGCCCCCCGATGCTACCCGCGCGCTTTTGCCTATGGTAGCACTAGGACGGGGGGTGTAGGCTCGATGCGATGTCTAATGCTGCTCTTTCGGCGCCGATTGCCGCCGATCCGGCCTCGGCCGAGCACCTGCTGCGCGAGCAAGGGTGTGTCCAGCTGCACCGCGCCATGGCGCCGATCAACATCGAGGCGGCTGGGCTGCTGGTCACCAGTCTGATTGATGAACTCTCTCGTCTGCCGGTCAGCCAGCAACCGAAGCAGTATGTCAGCCACTGCCTGCTCGCCATGGAGGAACTGGTAGGGTTCGATGGTCTAGCACGGCACTTGGCGGACGAGTTGCAGCGCCTGATTCCAGCGATCGTCGA
>JAAFHH010000339.1 GCA_013297545.1 Alphaproteobacteria bacterium | reverse complement strand
GGGGGAGGGGCGATACTCAAGCGAGGGAGAGGCTTGTGTTGGGTGGGGATTGAGTGGAATGCTGCAGCTCGCATGAACCCGCACCCGCCTGACCTCACCCTCCTCGAACGCCACGACCCGCTGACCGAACTCTGCCAACCCCTCCCAGGGGCGCTGCAGATCGGGCCGGAGCGCTGGCTCTTCGCCGGCCCCTGCCCGGAGCTGCCGCCCGGTGCCATGCCGCGCGATCAATCCTCTGGCTACCGGGTGTTCGCGCTGGAGGGCGAAGGTGTGGAGGAGGTCTTGAGCCGCTGCTGCCGCCTCGACTGGCAGCGACTGGCGGACGGCGTTGCGCGCCGGACCTTGATCGGGCAAGTCTCCGGCATCGTGCATCGCAGGTCCGCGACCGCCGTCGACCTCTACCTGCCGTTCACGCTGGCGGACAGCGTGCTGGACCATCTGGGGCTGAACGAGAGATGAAAAGCAACGCGCGGGCGGTGATCATCGGCGGCGGGGTCGTCGGCGTCTCGATCCTCTACCACCTGGCCAAGATCGGCTGGAGCGACGTGGTGCTGATCGAGAAGAACGAGCTGACCTCGGGCTCGACCTGGCACGCGGCCGGTGGTGTCACCACGCTGAATTCCGACGCCAACGTCTCGCGCCTGCAGAAGTACACGTTTGATCTCTACCGCGAGCTGGAAGCGACCACCGGCCAATCCTGCGGCCTGCACCACAATGGAGGGATTTACCTCGCCGCGACCGATGACCAGGTCGATTTCCTAAAGCTGATCCACAGCCGGGCGCGCTATCTGAAGATGGACACGGCGCTGATCTCGCTGGAGGAAGCCAAAGAACGCAACTGCCTGATCGCAACCGAACACTTCAAAGCCGCCCTCTGGCGCGAAGATGGCGGCTACGTCGACCCGTGGCTGACCACGCAAGCCTATGTCACCGCGGCCAAGGCGCTGGGGGCGGAGATCCACCGCTTCACCAAGGTGGAGGCGCTCTCCCAGCGCACGGACCACAGCTGGGATGTCGTCACCAGTGCCGGCACGATCCACGCCGAACACGTGGTCAACGCCGCCGGCCTGTGGGCGCGCGAGGTGGGGCGGATGGTCGGCCTCTCGGTGCCGATGGCAGCGATGGAACACCACTACATCGTGACCGAGCCGGTGCCGGAACTGGCAGGCTTGCCGCGTGAGATCATCAACACGTCGGACTTCGCCGGAGAAATTTACCTCCGCCAAGAAGGGGCCGGCGTCCTGCTCGGCACCTACGAGCAAGCTGCCGTCCGCTGGGCGGAGCATGGCACGCCCGATGACTTCCACAGCCAATTGCTGCCGAACGACCTTGATCGCATCGCGCCGGAGTTGGAGGCGGGCTTCCGCCACTTCCCCGCACTCGAGAAGGTCGGCCTGAAGAAGGTGATCAACGGCCCGTTCACCTTCGCACCCGACGGCAATCCGCTGGTCGGACCGGTGCGTGGGATCAAGAACTATTGGCTGGCCTGCGGCGTGATGGCGGCGTTCAGCCAGGGTGGCGGCGTCGGCCTGGTGCTGTCGCGCTGGATGGCGACGGGTGATCCCGGCCAAGACGTGTTGGCGATGGATGCCGCCCGCTTCGGCGATTTCGCAACGCCGCGCTACACCCGCAACAAGGTGGAAGAAAACTACCGCCGCCGCTTCCGCTTCGCGCTGCCGAACGAGGAATACCCAGCCGCCCGGCCGTTCCGGCAGACCCCGGTTTATCCGCGCTTCAAAGCGCGCGGCGCGGTGTTCGGTGCCAACTTCGGCCTTGAGTCAGCACTCTGGTTCGCCCCGCCGGGGGTGGAACCCGTCGAAGAACCGACATACCGCCGCTCCAACGCGTTCGAGCACGTGCGCGCGGAGTGTCATGCCGTGCGCACAGGCGTTGGGCTCTACGAGACGTCCAACTACGGCAAGTACGAGATTACGGGACGCGGGGCGTGCGCCTGGCTCGACCGGGTGTTCGCCTGCCGCATCCCAAAACCCGGCCGGATGGCGATCGCGCCGATGCTCAACCCCGCTGGCCGGATTGTGGGCGACTTGTCGATCGCGTGTGTGGCAGAGGATCGCTATCTGATCGTCGGCTCCGGCTTTGCCGAAGCCTTCCACATGCGCTGGTTCTTCGATCAGAACCCGCCGGCGGACGTGTTCATCCGCAGTGCATGCTCGACGCTGACAGGGTTCGCACTCTCCGGCCCGAAGGCGCGTGATGTGTTGCAGGATCTGGTGGAGGAAGACGTCTCGGCTGCCGGCTTCAAGTTCTTTGCCGTGCGCCAGATGGCGGTTGGCATGAGCCCGGCGATCGTGCAGCGCTGCGGCTTTACCGGGGAGCTTGGCTATGAGATCTGGGTGACACCCGACTATCAGTTGCAGCTCTACGACGACATCTTGGCGGCCGGCGCGCCGCACGGCCTCACGCACTATGGTGGCCGTGCGATCTCCTCCCTGCGGTTGGAGAAAAGCTACGGCAGCTTCAACAAGGATTTCCGGCCCGACTACACGCCGGCGGAGACCGGCCTCGACCAGTTCATCGCCTTCGACAAGGGGGAGTTCACCGGGCGCGAGGCCGCTTTGAAAGAGCGCGCGCGTGGCCCTGCCCGCCGCTTCGTCACCTTCTTGGTCGACGCACCGCACGCCGATGTCATCGGCTACGAGGTGGTGCTGCAGGATGGCGTGCCGGTTGGCCACGTCACGTCGGGCGGCTGGGGCCACTGGGTCGGCAAGAGCTTGGCGGTCGGCTACATTCCAACCGAACTTGCCCGCGACGACACCACGCTTGCGATCGATATCCTCGGCGTCGAGTGCCCGGCCGTGGTGACGACCACAGCCCTCTACGACCCGCAAGGCGGAAAGCTGCGTTCATGATGACCGAAGCAAGCCCTTGCGTGCGCGTGTGCGTGATTGATCCGGTGACCACTTGGTGCATCGGCTGCGGGCGCACCGCCCAAGAGATCGGCGACTGGATCATCATGGATGATCCGGCACGCCGCCGCTTGAAGGCGAGCCTGCCGCGGCGCCTGACCGATATGACGACGCGGGCGACCCGAAAGGCAGCGCGCCATGCTGGCTGAACGATTGGCCGCCGTCCCAGCCCTGCTCGCCGATGGTGCCACCGGCACCAACTTGTTCGACGCCGGTCTCACCTCCGGCGACAGCCCAGAACTGTGGAACGATCGCCACCCGGACCGCATCGCAGCCCTGCACCAAAGCTTCGTCGATGCCGGTGCCGACATCATCTTGACCAACAGTTTCGGCGGCACGTCGCGCCGCTTGATGCTGCACCACCTGCAGGACCGCACGGTCGAACTCAACCGCATCGCCGCGGAAATCGCACGCGAGGTGGCGGATCGCGCTGGGCGCCCGGTGATCGTCGCCGGCTCCGTCGGCCCAACCGGTGATTTGTTCGCTCCCTTGGGTGCGCTGACGGAAGCAGAGGCGGTTGAAGTGTTTGCCGAACAGATGCAGGGCCTGAAGGCCGGCGGCGTCGATGTGATCTGGATCGAGACCATGTCGGCCCCGGAAGAAATGCGCGCCGCCGCGACGGCGGCCGGCCGGCTCGGCCTGCCCTATACCTTGACTGCCAGCTTCGACACCGCGGGCAAAACCATGATGGGCCTCGCCCCCGCCGCCCTGGTGGAGTTCGCAACCGCGCTGGTGCCGCCACCACTCGCGGTGGGGGCGAACTGCGGCGTGGGCGCGGCTGACCTCGTGATGTCGGTGCTGGCGATGACGGCGGACTTGCCGTCGGTGCCGATCGTCGCCAAGGCGAACGCCGGCATCCCCACCGTGCACGGCACCCACACGCACTATTCGGGCACACCAGAGACGATGGCCGAGTACACGGCCCTCGCCCTCAACGCCGGGGCGCGGATCATCGGCGGCTGCTGCGGCACGTCGCCCGCCCACCTGCTCGCCATGCGCCACGCCCTCGACCGCCACGCCGCCGGGCCGCGCCCAGATCTGGCGATGGTGGAAGCAGCGTTGGGGGCGTTGGTCGCACCCCCCAGCACCGCCGAGCCGGGGCGCCGGGTACGGCGGCGGGGGCGCTCAGAATAAGAAGATCAGCGCTGCGATTGCGCCGTAGCACCCAAGGACACCGATAACAATCACCCAGGCCGGCGTCTTGCGCGCCTCGACCGCAGACCAGAACGCGGCGTAGAGATTGATCATCCCTTTCAGGATCGCGCCGAGGGCCGCCTGGATGAGCAAAACGATCACGTCTAGCATTGCATGTTTCTAGTGGTAAAAATCTAACACCCGAGTCCGAATTGGGATTCCCTCGGCGAGCCGTTGGGTGCGAGTCTCGGGTATGCGAACCGGCGTCACCATTGAAGTCACTGCGGCAAACCGCACCCGTCTGGA
>JAAFHH010000338.1 GCA_013297545.1 Alphaproteobacteria bacterium | reverse complement strand
GCCATCGGGGTCGATCGCCTTTTCAACCTCTTGGTTGAGGTTGAAGTTCCGCACATCGTCGATGGTCTTTTTGACCTCGGCGAGTTCGGTGTCGCGGGCCATCTGTTCCCACTGCTGCTGGAACTCCCAGGCGAGTTGGCGGGCGTTGCGCACCCAGCCGCCGACCTGTTTCAGCGTTTTCGGCAGTTCCTTCGGGCCGATCACCACCAGGGCGACGACACCGATCACTGCAAGCTCGCTCCAGCCGATATCAAACATCGAGCACGCCTCAAGCCCGCGGCGGCGGCGGTGGGGCGACCGTCTCGGCGCTCGACGCTTGGGTCGGCTGGTGGCCAACCGGTGGTGCGGGCGGCGGTGGTGCAGCCGGTTCTTCTTCTTTCAAGCCGGTGCGGAAGTTTTTGATGCCCTGCGCCATATCCCCCATCAGACGCGGCAGTTTGCCCGCGCCGAACAGCAGCAGCACGATCACCAGCACCAGCACCAGCTGCCAAATACCAATCGACATAGATCCCCCGCTCACCAGCGATCACGCAAACGCCAGCGCCCGGCGACTATGGCAGAGGGCTGGTCTGGGCCGCAATGTCGCCGGCCATCGCCGCCCAAGGGTCAAATGGGCGCGGATCACCCAAAGACAAAGGCCTGATCGGGATCAAGCCCCACGGTCACGCGGCTGCCGACTGCGGGAGCGCGTGGGCCGGTGAGGCGGGCCGTCACCTCTGACCCCTCGCCGATGCGCAAGCGCACCCGGCAGTCGGCCCCGAGCGTGCGCACCGACAGCACGTCTGCTGGCACGCCGGCAGGATCGAGACGGATAGCACTCTCGCGGATGTGCACAGTCACACTGGTGCCGTCAGCCTGCCCCGGCGCCGGCACGGGACCCAGCGCAGTCTCCGCCACGCCTGCCCGCACCTGCCCCACCAACTGTTCCAAATCGCCAAAGAATCCGGCAACGAACGCATCGGCCGGCTGCAGGAATAAGGTTCCGGGGGCAGCCACCTGCAGCACCCGGCCCTCGCGCATCACCGCGATGCGGTCCGCCATCGCCATGGCCTCTTCGGGATCGTGGGTAACGATGACACTCGCCGTGCCCGCCCGGCGCAGCACGGCCAGCGTATCTTCGCGCACTTGCATGCGCAGCCGGGCATCGAGGCCGGAGAACGGCTCGTCCATCAGCATCACCCGCGGCTCAGGTGCCAGTGCACGGGCAAGCGCCACGCGCTGCTGCTGACCGCCCGACAGCGTGTGCGGAAACGCATCCGCCGCCGCCGCCAGGCCAACGCGCTCCAACGCCGCAAGGGCAAGCGCGCGCCGCTCTGGCCTTGGCTTGTGCGCAAGGCCAAACGCCACGTTGTCGATTGCCGAGAGGTGGGGAAACAGCGCGTAGTCCTGAAACACCAGCCCCACCCGCCGCTGTTCCGGCGGCACCTCGGTGCCCTGGCCCGCGACCACTTCACCACTGAGCGCGATGGTGCCCTGCTGTACGCGCTCCAACCCCGCTGCCAGCCGCAGCAAGGTCGACTTGCCACAGCCCGAGGGACCAAGCAGGCAGAGCACCTCGCCCTGGGCCAAGCTCAAGGAGACCTCGCGGACGGCGACGACGCTGTCATAGCGGAAGGTGAGATCGCTGAACGATAAGGCGGGGGCAGCCATGGCGCGCGATGCTAGGCGCGGGGTCGCGCGGGGACAAGCGCGATGCTAGGCATCGCTCTCGTCCGCCTCATCCACCTCTTCCACCCGCATCGCCAAGGTCACTCCGGCGCGGCGTTCGAGCAGGCCGGCGGCTTTTAAGTCCTCGATGCCGGGCAGATCGTCCCGGCTGGTCAGGCCAAAGTGGTCGAGGAAGGCGGGGGTGGTGGCCCACAGCACGGGGCGGCCCGGCACTTGGCGCCGGCCGCGCGGGCGAATCCAGCCGGCTTCTAGCAGCGCGTCGAGCGTGCCTTTGCCGAGCGCCACCCCGCGGATTTCTTCGATTTCGGCCCGGGTGGTCGGCTCGTGGTAGGCGATGATCGCCAACGCCTCGATCTGGGCGCGCGTCACTTTGCGGGCCTGGACGCGGCCTTGGCGGAGCGCCGGTCCTAGGTCCTGCGCCGTGCGAAACGCGTAGCGGCCGTCGCGCTCGACCAGCTGGACGCCGCGGTCTTGGTAGTGCGCGGCGAGGCTCGCCAACACTTCGCGGGCATCGACCAGGTCGCTCAGCCGATCGGCGATTTCGCTGAGCGCCACTGGCTCGGCAGACGCGAACAGCAGCGCTTCGACCAGGCGTTCTTCGAAACTGATGGTCATGCGGACTCGCCCCCACCCTGACGGGAGCGAATCTGGATCGCGGCGAAGTGGCGGGCCTGGCGCAGATCAATCAAGCCATCGCGCGCAAGTTCTAGGCAGGCCGCGAAGTGCGAGGCAACCGCCGAGCGCGAGACCATAGCGTCGGCAATGCCGTGGGGCAGGAACTGCTCCAGATCCGTCCAGTCCGGGCAATTACCGAAGCGCTGGCGCAGCCGCTCCAGCGCATCCTCCACGGCGTAGAGGCGCGTGGCCGCGATGGTGAGCGGCGGCGGGGCGGCCGTACGGCTGCGCAGCGAGCCATACGCTTTCAGCAGATCGTAGAGGGTTGCCTCGTACAGCACCGGGCCAACAGGCGTTTCCAGATCTTCGACCACCCCGCGCGCGAACACATCGTGGTCGAGGCGCGTGCCGGCGAGCAGCTGCACACCGGCGCGCTGCATCGCTTCCAGTCGCTGCAGTTGGAACGCCAGATGCTCGGCGAGTTCGGTCGCACTCGGCTCGTCATCAGGTTGGGGGTCTGGCAGCAGCAGGCGCGATTTTAAGAACGCGAGCCAGGCCGCCATCACCAGATAGTCGGCCGCGAGCTCCAGGCGCAGATGGCGGGCGCGCTGGATGAAGGCGAGGTATTGGTCGACCAACGGCAGAATGCGGATTTTGGTGAGGTCGACCTTCTGTTCGCGCGCCAGCGCCAACAGCACGTCGATCGGGCCCTCAAACGCATCAAGCTGCAACAGCAGCCGGTCTTCGACCGGCACTGGCACAGGATCTTCTTGGAACGCGTGGGCAGCCGCCATGGCCTCAGGCTAGCACGAGGCGATCAAACTCCGCGCGCGCCAGCACTGCATCGAAGGCCTCTGCGACTGGCAGGGCCGCTTGCGCCCGCTCGAGACGGGCAACAGCAGCCGCACTCAGCCGTGCGGTACCCGCAGCGACCGCCTGCATTTCCGCCAGCACGCCGGAGCAGTGCAGCACAATGTCGCAGCCCGCTGCCAGCGAGGCGCGCGCGCGCTGTTCGTAGTCACCGGCGAGCGCGTCCATGCACAGATCGTCGGTCACCAGCACGCCTTGGAAATCGATCGCACCGCGGATCACCTGGTCGATCACCTTGGCCGAGAGGGTCGCCGGGTGATCGGGATCAACCGCGCTGTAGACGATGTGCGCGGTCATCGCCCAGCCGAGCTGGCTGCTGCCATTGGCGGCGATCGCACGAAACGGCGCGTAGTCCGACCGGGCGAGATCATCGATGCCGGTGTCGACCCGCGGCAGCTCGCAGTGGCTGTCGACCCGGGCGCGGCCGTGGCCGGGGATGTGCTTCCAGATCGGCATCACGCCGCCGGCGCGCAAACCCTCAGCAAAGGCGCGGCCAAGGGCGATCACGGGTTCGGCCGCTGTACCGAACGCCCGGTCGCCAATGACGTCGTGCGCGCCAGGCACCGGCACATCGAGCACCGGTGCGCAATCAACCGAAATACCAAGGGCCGCGAGTTCGGCTGCAATCAGCCGGCCGTTCAAGCGCGACGCGGCAAGCCCGCGCGCGGGGTCTGAGGCGTAGATCTCACCAAACGCCGCAGCCGGCGGGGCGGCACGCCAGTGCGGTGGCTTCAAGCGCTGAACCCGGCCCCCTTCTTGATCGATCAGCACGGGCGCATCGGCCCGGCCGACCGTCTGGCGCAGATCCGTGACTAGGGCCGCAATCTGCGCGCTGTCGCGGCAGTTGCGCTGGAACAAGATGAAGCCGAGCGGATCAACCTCTGCGAAAAACTGGCGTTCTGCGTCCGTCAGGGTGGGGCCTGACAGTCCAAAGATTGCCGCCCGCGGCGCAAGTGCCATCTCAACGCACCGCGATGCAGGCTTGGCCGCGGCCACTGACGGCGGCACAGGTGCGCCGCACCCCTTCATCGTCGAGCGGGCCCGCCTGGATGCGGAACACCGGCCGGCCGTTGATTTCGACCTGCTGGACGTTGAGCTGCAGGCCGGCCAATTCCGGGTGCGCGCGCTGCATCTTCGCCCACTCAGAATTCGCCCCTTCCCGGCTGCCGACCGCGGCGAGCTGGATGCGGCGACCACCGGCGGGCAGCGGTGCGGCTGCGACTTGCGGGGC
>JAAFHH010000337.1 GCA_013297545.1 Alphaproteobacteria bacterium | reverse complement strand
CTCGACCGCGATGCCGGTGCGCTCCTGCTGCTTGGCTGGTGGCACCGCGAGGCGGATCGCACGGGCACCTTACCGCGCCGTGCGGCGCTCAACCCAACAGAGTTCCTGAGGCTGCTGGGCGCTATTTCGCTGGTGGATATCGAGGCCGATGGCCGCCTGCGGCTGCGGCTCTATGGCGAGCGGATGGCGACCATTGATCCGCCAGACCAGCGTTCCAGCTACGTTGATGACCTCACGCCAAGCGGGTACCGCGACCGCGTGCTGACCGACTACCGCGCGATGATCGCAATCGGCACGCCCGCAGGCTTTCGCGTCCATTTGCGCGGTGTGCTCGGAGAGGACTTTATCTACCAGCGTCTCATGCTGCCGCTGGCCGATGAACAGGGGGCGTTTCGCCACATTTTGGTGTTCAACCCCGATGCGTTGAAGCACCCGGCGCAGCTCGCCATCAAGCGCCTACTCGATCGTTGGCGCCTGGCTGAAGAGGGCGATCCTAGCCCCGTGTGACTTTCGGCACGAACCGGTAGCCTTGACCCCGTTCGGTCACGATCATCTCCGGGTGTCCCGGATCCGCTTCAAGCCGGCGGCGTAGTCGGAAGATCTGCACGTCGATCGAGCGGTCGAACACCTCGCCCGCATCATCCCGGCTGGCTTCAAGCAATTGGTCGCGCGAAAGCACCTTGCCGGCGTTGCGTAGGAAGGCGAGCAAGAGATTGAACTCGGCGGCTGGCAGCGTGTGCGAGGTGCCATCCGGCCCCTCGAGCCGGCGGCCAACGACATCGAGCGTCCAGTCAGAGAAGCGCAAGCGTTCCCCAAGCCCGCCGGTCGACAGGGCGGTGCGGCGCAGGACTGCACGCACCCGTGCCAACAATTCGCGCGGGTTGAAGGGCTTGGCTATGTAGTCATCCGCGCCAAGCTCGAGGCCGACCACCCGGTCGACATCGCTGTTCGCGCCAGTCAGCAGAATGACCGGCAGATTGCCGGTCTGGCGGGATTCCCGTAACAGCGCGAGGCCATCAGCGCCCGGCAGTCGGATGTCGAGCAGCATCAGCGCGACATCGTTGGTGCGCAGCACTTCGGCGAGACCCCGGCCATCGGCGAGCTGGGTCACCCGAAAGCCGTTTTCGCCCAAATAGCCAGAGACCAGACTGCGCAAATCGGGGTCGTCATCGACCAGAACGATATGAGCCAAGTCGTTTTCGAGATCTGCCAAGGTTCCAACCATTCGGATCGTGATGATAGCGCCCGGCGGCACTGTGGCGCAGGTTGCCAAGCGCTGCAATGATTCGATGGTTTCAGGCTTGTAAACTGCAGTGCAACCCGTTAGCGGCGATCGCACCGCCGCTAACGGGTAAGACGATTAGGCCGCTCTTTGTGTGCCTGGCAGTCGACCTTGCGCCAGTGCTGCCTCGGCGATCTGGACAGCGTTGAGCGCAGCACCCTTCAGCAACTGATCGCCGCACAAGAACAGATCAATGCCGTGATCACCGAACACGTCGTTGCGGCGAATGCGGCCGACTTCAACATCATCGCGCCCCGTTGCCGTCTTCGGCATCGGGTATTGGCGCGCGGCTGGATCATCGACCACCACCACACCCGGGGCACTGGCTAGGAGCGCGCGGACCTCGTCCGGCGTTACCGGCCGCTTGGTCTCGATGGTCACGGCTTCGGAATGCACCCGCAGGGTTGGCACGCGCACAGCTGTGCAGGAGATCTTCAAGTCATCCTGACGCAAGATCTTGCGGCTTTCCCAGGCCACCTTCATTTCTTCCTTGGTGTAGCCGTTCGGCTGGAAGACATCGATGTGTGGGATCAAGTTGAATGCGATCGGGTGCTGGAACACATCGTTCGCCGCTGTTTCACCGGCCAGAACGCGACCGGTCTCCCGGATCAATTCCTCCATGCCGGCTTGGCCAGCGCCAGAGGTTGCCTGGTAGGACGACACAATCACCCGCTCCAACCCGAACGCGCGCTGGATTGGATCAAGGGCGACCACCAGCACGGCGGTGGTGCAGTTCGGATTGGCGATCAGCATCGCATCGCCGATGGTATCGGCGTTGATCTCCGGCACCACCAGCGGCACATCGGCGTGGTAGCGAAAGGCCGAAGAGTTGTCGATCACCAGCGCCGTGCGGGCAAGCGTGGGCGCTTCCGCCTCCGCAAAGCTGCCGGACACGGCGAGGAACACGACATCGCACGCACCCGCAGCAGCGGCCGAGTAGGCTTGGACGGTGCGCTCGCCCCAGGGAGTAGTCACGGTTTTGCCGGCCGAGCGCTCGGAAGCGAACAAATCAATCCGAGTGACGGGGAAGCGGCGGCGTGCAAGCACACTCACCAATTCCTCGCCGACGGCGCCTGATGCGCCGACGATACCGACATGCATGGCCTATGGTCTCCTGGCTGCCCGGGACCACCCCGGGGCCGAAAACTCTACGCGGCTGCAGCGTAAGGCTCAAGCCAACGTCGCAACACCGATGGTGCGACCAACAGCTTGCCGAGGTTGATCGAGGTTGCGTGCTCGGCCGGCTCGTTCCAATCGACCGCGCGGTAGCCGAGTTTTTCGTAGAAGGTGACCGAGCTCGCAACCGCGTGCAGCACCACTTCGACCGCCCCCTGGGTGCTCGCGAGGGCTTCGGCCATGTCGATCAGCTGCGCGCCGTGGCCTTCGCCCTGGCGTGCCGGATCGATCGCGACGTGGCGCAAGGCCACCCGGGTTTCATCCAACCGATCGAGCCGCACGGTGCCCACCACCGTGCCCCGGTAGACCAGCACCAGCGCCAAGCGATCGGGATCGAGGTGTTTGGGCTCAGCCGGGTACGGCCGCCCCGCGCGATCGCGCAAGGTCAGGCGCTGGATGCGGCGCAGTGCCGCCCATTCCGCGTCGCCGGACGGCGGACGCAGGTCGTGGCTGAGCATTGAGAGCGAGTGCGGACGTGCGTCCGCGGCAAAGGATTGCGGACGTGCGTCCGCGGCAAAGATCGTCATGGGGCAGAACTCTAGGCGAGGGGGAACCAGGGCAAGGACCCGCAGATCGGGTCGTGCAGCCGGTTCGGCCTAGGGCAAACGGCGCAGGATCACACGCACGCCGACGCCGTGGCCGAAACCGGCGCTCAGTCGTCGCGAGGAGATCATGCGGCTGCTCATGGTCTGGTGACAGTCCTACCTCCGGCGCCGAGAAAACCGCGGTGCCGACGGAGACTTGATACGCGACAACCCAGTCCATGAAAAGAGGGAAGGTCTGATCTCAGGTCATGTCCGGTGGACGGCAGACGCATGCCATGGTCGGATGCTGGGGAAAGGACGAGCCATGACACAGCCCGCGCGGATTGGGGACCGGGACGATCAGATCGAAACCCCGGCCCTGGTGGTCGATCTCACCCGGTTCGAACAGAACCTCGATGCCATGGCGGCCGCGACGGCGCACATCCGGCTGCGCCCGCACGCGAAAACCCATCGCTGCCCGCAGGTCGCCCTGGCGCAGATCGCCCGCGGTGCGGTGGGCGTGAGTTGCCAGACCGTGGGCGAAGCCGAAGCCATGGTCGCCGGCGGCGTGGCCGATGTGCTGGTGACCAACGAAGTGGTGAGCCCCGGCAAACTCCGCCGCCTGGTCGAGCTGACCGCATCGGCGCGGGTCGGGGTGTTGGTCGATCATCCAGCAGCGTTGGCCGATTTGGCACGGGCTGCGGCCAACTTGCCGGCCGAGCGCGCGATCGATGTGTTGGTGGAGATTGAGGTTGGCCAAGGCCGCTGCGGGGTCAGCGATCCGGCGGAGGTGGCGAGCCTCGCGCGCGCGGCCGCCGCCGCACCCGGTCTCAGCTTCGATGGGCTGCAGGCCTATCACGGCGCGGCCCAGCATGGCCGGACACCGGAGGTGCGGCAGGCGGCGATCGCGGCGGCGGCGGTGCACGTGCGGGCTGCTGTCGCGGCACTCTCAAGTGCCGGCCTCACCCCCCGGATCATCGGTGGAGCCGGTACGGGCACGGTGCTGCTGGAAGCGCGCAGCGGCTTGTGGAACGAGCTGCAGCCCGGATCCTACGTGTTCATGGATCAAGACTACCGGGCAAACACGCCAGCACCGGGCGATCTGGTGTTCGCCCAGTCCCTGCACCTCTACGCCACCGTGATCAGTGCGGCGGCCCCTGGACGCGCGGTCCTCGATGTCGGCTTGAAGACTGTCGCCGTCGACAGCGGCCCGCCGCTGGTTGATCTGCCGGGCTGGCAGACCGTGCGGGTCTCCGACGAGCACACCACCTGCACGGTGCCGCCGGGTGTGACGCCCGGCACGCGGGTCAGGGTTGTGCCCGGCCATATTGACCCGACCGTCAATCTGCACGACTGGATCGTGGGCGTGCGGGATGGCCGCGTGATGAACCTCTGGGCGATCACCGGTC
>JAAFHH010000336.1 GCA_013297545.1 Alphaproteobacteria bacterium | reverse complement strand
GCAGATTGGGTACCGCGTCGATTCTGCGTGCTGGCAAACGGGTTGTCGACCAGCACCACCGACGCGCTGGCGGTCACCACGAATTGGTGCACGCGCGCACCACTCGCGATGTCGACCAACAAGACGGTCGCCGTGAGATTCAGCGGTTGGACGACATCGGCCCCGCGCACACCGGGTCCCGCCACCAAGGCGGCCGGCGGGACCGAGACATCGAGACGATAGCGCCGGGGCACCGTCGCTGGCACATCGGTGCCAAAGCGATCGACGAGCGCGTTGCGCAATTCTTGGCCAGAGCGGTCTGAAATCTCGCCGACACGAATGCCCGCGAGCTCCGCCACGGTGCGCTGGCCGGCCGCCCCGCCATACAGGGGCTCAAACCCACAAGCGGCGAGTGTGATGCTCGCCGCGATCAGCAGTGCCAGTCGAATCATGGGGGGAGCTTAGCCGCAGCCTACAGCGGGCGTCTACGGCCGGGTCGCCGGCAGACCTCTATGGCCGGCTTGCCGGCAGACCTCTATGGCCGGCTTGCCGGCAGACCTCTATGGCCGGCTTGCCGGCAGTGGCCCCGCGCGCTGGTCGATCGCGGTGCGTCCAGGACGCGCACCGCCGCCGCCTTCGACCCGGCGGATCAGTTGGTCAAGGGTGCTCGGCTCGGCCCGGCTGGGGGCACTGACCCCGCCCTGCGGGGTAACCGACACGGTCTCGCCCGGGCGGATCAGCCGCACGGTGGTGCCATCCTGCCCGGTCACTGTCGCCTCAACGCCATATCCCAGCGTGATTGCGGTGCGGCCATCGCGCTGCACTTCCACAAAGGCGATGCCGCCCTGCAGGTTGACCGACGCGGTCGGGGTGCGGATTGTCACGTCGCCGGTTTTGGAGATGCTGCCACCGACGAAGCGCAAAGTGCCAGCGGTCGCACTGATCGCGAGGCGGCCTTGGCGGAGCGCCGGGTCGAAGGCGAACTCATCGACCGTGATGTCGCCATCGGCATCGAGGCTGAGCGCCGAGCGATCGAGGAACAGCACCTGGCGCGGGCCTTCGCCGGTGGGCGCAAGGCGGTCTTGCACGGCAACCGGCTGGCCGACGCCGCGCCCGGCCCCGGTCACGCCCACGGCTTCCTCAGCGACCAGCGCCGAGGTGCAGCATAGCAAGCTGAGACCGATGAGGGCGAAACGCAGCACGCGAGCGGTGTCCTTTTTCAACGCGAGCCACCACTAAGCGCCGATCCCGGCTCAGCTGGCAATAGACCGGGTGTTAACTCCGGCCTATGCCTTTTGGTTCGTCACCGCGCAAGATAGGTCGCGATTGCATCGCCCGCACCCGGCGGCACGTGCAGGCCGAGCTTGGAGCGGCGCCACAGGATATCCTCGGCCGAAGCCGCCCATTCGGTCGCTGCGAGGTAGTCGACCTCACGGGCGGTCAAGCCGGCGCCAAAGTGCTGGCCGAGATCGGCTGCGGTCTTGGCATCACCAAGCATGACATCCGCATCGGTACCGTAGGCGCGCATCAAACGCAGCGCGTTGGCAGGCTCCAACCAGGGATGCCGACGCTGGAAGCCGGCGAGCCAGTCGGCCGGTGCGCCGATCGCCCCCCCGGGCAAGGGTGCCGTCGCCGTCCAGGGACCACCACAGCCCGGGAACACCTTGGCGATGCGTTCCATCGCGTGCTCAGCCAAGCGGCGGAAGGTCGTGATCTTGCCGCCGAACACGGACAGCACCGGCGCACCGCCATCGGTGTCGAAGTCGAGCACATAGTCCCGCGTCACGGTCGAGGCGGAGGCAGCGTGATCATCATAGAGTGGGCGCACGCCCGCATAGCTCCACACCACGTCGGCCGGCGTGACCGGCTGGCGGAACCAGCGCGTGACAGCAGCACAGAGGTATTCGGTCTCATCGGGCGTGATGGTGATGCCGGTCGGATCACCCTCCACCGGCACATCGGTGGTGCCGATCAGCGTGTAGTCGTGTTCGTAGGGGATCACGAACACAATGCGCCGGTCGTGGTTCTGCAGGATGAAGCAGTGCGGCTCTGGGTAGAGGCGCTTGACCACGATGTGGCTGCCCTTGATCAAGCGCAGGCCGCGCGTGGTATTGCGACCCGCCACTCGGGTCAAAAGATCCACCACCCAGGGGCCAGCGGCATTGACCAGCGCGCGCCCGGCGACCTGGCGCTGTTCGCCCGTGCCGACATCTTCGAGGGTCGCGACCCAGCGCTCCGCCTGGCGTTCCAAGTGCACACAGCGGGTGCGGGGCCAGATCTTGGCCCCGCGCTCGGCTGCTCCGCGGGCGTTCAGCACGACAAGGCGCGCGTCTTCGACCCAGCAATCAGAATACTCAAAGCCGCGGCGGATCTCGGGCTTCAGGGCGTTGCCCGCGGGGTGGCCGGGGAAGCGCAAGTCCGCCGTGCCCGGCAGGGAGCGCCGGCCGCCAATGTGGTCGTAGAGGAAGAGGCCTGTGCGCACGAGCCACCAGGGCCGCAGCGTGTGGTCGTGCGGCAGCACAAAGCGCAAGGGCCAGATGATGTGCGGGGCGGCATTCAGCAGCACTTCGCGTTCCGCCAATGCTTCGCGCACCAGCCGGAATTCATACTGTTCGAGATAGCGCAACCCACCATGAATCAGCTTGGAGGAGGCGGACGACGTGGCTTGCGCCAAGTCCCCCTGCTCCACCAGCGCAACCGACAGGCCGCGCCCGGCAGCATCGCGCGCAATACCGGTGCCGTTGACGCCACCGCCGATGATCAGAAGGTCGAACAGATCGCTCACGCGGACACCCTAACCGGGTCGGGCGGCTGCCGCCAAGGCGCGACGAAAGCCCTCGAATTGCTCTGGCATCAGCGGGCCGACATGGCGAAAGCGCACCCGGCCATTGCCATCCAAGATAAAGGTTTCCGGCACGCCGGTGATGCCCCAGTCGATACCGGCCCGGCCATCGCGGTCGGCCCCGATCGCGCGGTAGGGGTTGCCCAGCTGTTGCAGCCAGCGGGTCGCATCCTCCGGCCGGTCTTTGTAGTTGATGCCGACAACATCGATGCCGGCCGCCGCCATCGCCATGAACGCCGGATGCTCCACCCGGCACGGCGCGCACCAAGACGCGAACAGGTTGACCACCACCGGCCGACCGGTAGCGAGGCTCTGCGCATCGAGGCCCGGCCGATCCGCCAACAGCGGTGGCAAGTTCATCGCGGGTGCTGCACGGTCGATCAGCTGGGACGGCAACGTGCGGTCACGGTCGATGCCGGCGACGAACCAGCCGACCAGGGCGGCAAACACCACCAGCGGCAATGCGACCAGCAGGCGCTTCATTCGGCCGGCACCCCAGCGGGGACGGGGCTGCGCCGGGTGGTCGGTGCGCCAATGCGCAACCGGCGGTCGGACAGGGAGACGAGACCGCCCACCACCATCACCACCGCCCCCAGCCAGAGCCACGGCACCAGCGGTTCAAAGTACATCCGCACCCCCCAGCGATCGGAGCTCGCGCGGGTCCCAACCCGCTGATCGGGTTCGCCTAGCACCAGGTAGAGATCGTAGAACGGTGTGGTGCGGATCGCGGCTTCGGTCGTCACCATCGGCGGATCAGCGAAGCGGCGCTTTTCCGGTGCCATCCGCCAGAGCTCCTCGCCGTCTTTCAGCACGGTGAAGTGACCGCGCTCAACCGCGTAGTTAGCGACCCTGCCCTCTTCCACACCATCGAAGCGGATGGTGTAGCCACCCAGCAGCGCGGTATCGCCCGGGCGCATGGCGCGGATCACTTCGGTGGTCCACACCGATCCCGCCATGCCGAGCACAGCGATGCCAAGACCAAGGTGGCCAAGCGCCCCACCCACGGCGGAGCGGGGCAGCTGGCGGGCGCGCAGCCACGCCACACCGGCTGGAACGCGGCCAACACCAGCGCGTTCAGCAATGTCAACGACAGCGCCCACGATCAGCCAAGTCCCGGCCGCGAGCCCAAGCGGCGCCAGCACGGGTCCACCGCTGTCGAGGGCGAGGGCCCCCACCGCCACCACCACCGTCGCGGCAGCTGCCAGCCACAAGCGTTGCAGCACCCCCTTCAGATCGGCCCGCTTCCAAGCGAGCAAGGGGCCGATCGCCATCACCACCACCAGCGGCGCCATCAGCGGCAGGAAGGTCGCGTTGAAATAGGGTGGCCCGACCGAGACGCGCCCACCGCCCACCACTTCCAGCAGCAACGGGTAGAGCGTGCCGAGCAGCACGGTCGCGGTCGCCGTTGCCAGCAGCAGGTTGTTGAGCACGAGCCCGCCTTCGCGGCTGATCGGCTGGAACAGGCCGCCGGGTTCCAGGGCGGGGGCCCGCCAGGCATAGAGTGCCAGGCCACCGCCCACCACCGCGCCCAGCAGCAGCAGCACGAAAATGCCGCGCGTCGGGTCGACCGCG
>JAAFHH010000335.1:3763-4395 GCA_013297545.1 Alphaproteobacteria bacterium | reverse complement strand
CCCGCGTTCCATCTGCATGATCGCAACACCTGTCTCAGCGTCGCCCGCCATGATCGCGCGCTGCACGGGGGCTGCACCACGCCAGCGCGGCAGCAAGGAGCCGTGGACGTTGAGGCAGCCATGGCGCGGTGCAGCCAGGATCGCTGGCGGCAGGATCAACCCATAGGCCGCGACCACAGCAACATCGAGGTCGAGTGCCTGGAAGGCTGCATGCTCGGCCGGGTCGCGCAAGGACGTCGGCGTGCGCACCACGACCCCGTGCGTGGCAGCCAAGGTCGCAACCGGGCTTGCCACCAACTTTTGGCCGCGGCCAGCCGGGCGTGGCGGTTGGCTGTAGACGCACACAACATCGTGACCAGCGGCAATCAACGCACTGAGCGAGGTCGCCGCGAACTCCGGCGTGCCGAGAAAGGCGAGACGCCGCCGGCTCACGCGGCGTCTTGCCGCTTGGCCTTCAACAGCTTGCGCAGAATCATGTTCCGCTTCAGCGCCGACAGGTGGTCGACGAACAGTACGCCGTCCAAATGATCCATCTCATGCTGGACGCACACGGCGGCGAGCCCGCGGAATTCCTCTTCGCGGCGCTGGTTCGTCTCATCCAGCCAGCTCACCCGCACCCGGGCCGGGCGCAC
>JAAFHH010000335.1:0-3753 GCA_013297545.1 Alphaproteobacteria bacterium | reverse complement strand
CCGCGATGTCCATCACCAGGATGCGGCGCGACACACCGACCTGCGGGGCCGCGAGCCCGATGCCGGGCGCGGCGTACATGGTTTCCAGCATGTCGGCCATCAGCCGGGCGGTGGCCGCGTCGACGGTGTCGACCGGTTTTGCCGTCTGCTTCAGGCGCGGGTCGGGAGCGACCAGGATCGGGAGCAAAGCCATGATGCTTAACTGGGCTGCCAGTGGATCGGGGTCAAGTTTGCCTACAGCAACCGTTCGAGCAACCCGCGCCGACGGCGCTGGATGATCGGCGTGTCGCCGGTTGTCTGCGTGCGGCCGAGGGCTGCGTTCTCGCGCAGGCGACGGCTTTCGGCGGTTGGGTCGACCAGCACGCCCGCGGGCTCGGCTTCGCGCCAGAACAGGATACGATCGACGATCGTGCGATCACTGTCGGCCAGTTGCTGGGCTTCCCGGTCGATCGCCGTGCGCACGGCCGGATCGGCGCCGATGGCACCGGCCTGACGCAGCAAGGCCGCTTCGCCGCCGGTGCGCGGATCCCCCGCCGGCAGGTCGCGTTGCAGGGCCGGCCCGCCGAACACCGCACTGCGCGCGGTTTGCGTCGGGGTTGGCTCATTCGGGCGGGCAGCACCGGGTTGCGGCGGGCGCAGGCCAAAGCCGGGCGGCAACTCGAGCGGCGGCTGCGCGACGACGCGGAACGCATCCGGTCCCTGGCGATCAAGGCCGAGCTGACGGCGCAGATCCCCTTCGCCCGAACACGCGCCAAGGCCGAGGGCTGCAATCAGTGCCAAAGCGCGAAGCGAAGCGCCAGCGTGTGCCATGTCGAGATCTCCCTGCAGGCGTGGGTGCGTCTTCAAGATGACACATCCCGTTTGGCCGCTTTATGTCCGATCAGGCCGTCCAATACCAGTGCGGCGACACCGATCGAAATCGCCGCATCGGCGACGTTGAAGACGTAGGGGAACCAAAGCCCGGAAAAATCAAAGAAATCAAACACCGCCCCCCAGCGCAGCCGATCGACGACATTGCCGAGCGCGCCCCCGATGATCGCCCCGAGGGCGAGTGCGGTTAGCCGCGTGTCCGCGCGCCGCAACCACAGGCCAAGCCCAATGGAGACTGCAATCGCCAGGGCCGATAGCAACCACGCCGCCTCCTGGCTGTCGGCCGCCAGCAGACCGAAGCTGACCCCACGGTTCCACACCACGGTCAGATTGAACCAGGGCGGCAGCACCAGGATCTGTTGCGGCCACGGCCGATCAAGCAACAGCTCGACCATGACGAGCTTGCTCAGCTGGTCGGCCGCGAAGATCACCGCAATGAGCAACAGCCCCAGGCGGCGCGATCCAACCGGTGCCATCATCGCCGCTGCTCCAACACGGCGCGCGCGGCAGCAGCGTCGAGGGTGATCTGCTGCTTCAGCGCGTCGAGCGAGGCAAAGCGCTGTTCGGCCCTGAGGTAGGAGGCGAAGGTCACCTCCAGGCGCTGGCCGTAGATGTCTTCGGCAAAGTCGAACACGTGGACCTCCAACCGCGGTGCCGTGCCAGCGACGGTTGGCCGCACGCCGAGGTTGGCGACGCCGCCAAATTCCCGCTCGCCCAAGCGCACCGTGACCGCGTAGACGCCGAACGCCAGCGGTTGCCGGTCGCCCAGCGCCAGGTTGGCGGTCGGGAACCCAAGCGTGCGGCCAAGCTGGTCGCCGCGCTGGACGCGGGCTGTGATGCTCACCGGTCGGCCGAGATGCTCGGCCGCGGTCGTCAAGTCCCCGGCCGCTAAGGCGGCGCGGATGGAGGACGAGGCATAGCGCGTGCCATCGGCACTGATCACCGGATCAACGATGGTGGTCGCGATCCCAGCGCGCGCCAGCAGATCTGCCAGCACCGGGGCTGTGCCCGCGCGGCCACGCCCGAAGCAGAAATCCCGACCAACCGCGACCGCCGCAACCTTGAGGCCTTGGACCAGCACGGCCGCCACGAAGGCTTCGGGCGACTGGGCGGCAAACGCGGGCGTGAAGCGCTGCAGCAGCGCGCGCTCAACGCCGCAGGCCTGCAGCTGCAGCAGCTTTTCGCGCACGCTGGTCAGCCGAAACGGTGGATCGTTTGGGCGGAAGACCCGGCGCGGGTGCGGCTCGAAGCTCATGGCGGCAAAGCGGGTGCTGCGGGCGGTGGCGCCCAGGCGGGCTGCCTGCAGCACCGCTTGGTGGCCGCGGTGCACGCCATCGAAGTTGCCGATCGCCAGCGCCCAGCCGCGGTTGTCCGGGCCAGCATCCTGCCAATCGCGGATCACGGCAAAGCGGGGTGCGCTCACGCTTGGCTCGGCACCATCACCACGGCTTCGCCTTCGATCACCACCGTCTCGCCGACAGTGCACACAGTCGCCAAGGTCACGCGCTTCTTCGCGGGATCGAGCGCCGTCACGGTCGCGGTTGCTTTCACCGTGTCGCCGATGCGCACCGGGGCCTTAAACTTCAACGACTGGGAGAGGTAGATCGCCCCCGGTCCCGGCAGCTTGGTGCCGAGCACGGTGGAGATGAAGCCGGCCGACAGCATGCCGTGGGCGATCCGGCTTTTGAACATCGTGGTCTCGGCGTAGCTTTGATCCAGGTGCACCGGGTTGGTATCGCCAGACACCCCGGCGAACAGCACGATATCGGCTTCCGAGACGGTTTTCGCGAAGCTGGCGCTTTGGCCCTGGGTGATCTGCTCGAAGGTAAGGCCAGTGGCGGACGACATCGGGGTGCTCCTGGTTGGAAACGGTCGCGGGACCCTAGTGGGTTTTGGCGATCTGCGCAAAGCTCCGCACATTCGTCTAGATCGTATGGCTGCTTTACGGGCAGGGGGCGGTGCGGCCAAACAACCGGTTCGCTGGCGATGGAGCTTTCCAGTCGCATCGACGCGCTTCAGGCGCTATAGATCCGCCAGGGATGAAGACCAAGGCAAGGGGGTCTAAGCGGTGTCATTCGATCGGTTGTGTGTGCTGATTGTTGAAGACAGTGCCTTTGCGCGCGGAATGCTGCACGAAATCTTGCGCACCCTCAAAGTCGGCAAGGTTCTGGTGGCGAGCGACGGGGCGGAGGCGATCAACATCCTGAAGCAAATCGGCAAGAACATGAAGTCGATGCAGGGCAACACGGCGGCCACCAACGTGCTCGCCGTCGATATCGTGCTGTGCGACTACGTGATGAGCCCGATCAACGGCGCCATGGTGCTGCGCTGGGCGCGCAACCATGAAGAGAGCCCGGATCGGTTTTTGCCGTTCGTCATGGTCTCTGGCCTGGCCGACAGTGTGAAGGTGCACGAGGCGCGCGATCTCGGCGGCTCAGAGTTCCTGGCCAAGCCGTTTTCGGTGAAGTCGGTCGCCGAACACTTGATCAACGCCATCGAGTCGCCGCGCGGGTTCATCTATTGCGCCGGCTACTTCGGGCCTGATCGTCGTCGCCAGAAGCGGCCCTACACGGCAACGGAGCGACGCATCACCCCGCCGGAGGAGATCGAGACGCTCTATTCGACCTCGCGCATGAAGACCGCCAATCCAAAAACCAAGGTGTTTCGCTTCCAGCTGCCGAACCGCCTGCGCGAAAAAGTGGCCGGGCTCGGTGGCGGGCCGATCACCATCCCGGCGTCTGTGTTGGCTGCCGCCGAGGCCAGCGTCGATCGGATGGAGGGCGACTATTCCGATTGGGTGCGCGCTGAAATTCAGCAGCTGACCTTGCACCACCGGCGCTGTGTTGACGACGACGACATCACCCGCCGGCCAGTCCACATCGC
>JAAFHH010000334.1 GCA_013297545.1 Alphaproteobacteria bacterium | reverse complement strand
AAGGCGTGCAGCAGGCGCTCTTGAAGATCATGGAAGGCACGGTTGCCTCGGTGCCGCCGCAGGGTGGGCGCAAGCATCCGCAGCAGGAATTCCTGCAGGTCGACACGACCAACATCCTGTTCATCTGCGGTGGTGCCTTCGCCGGCCTTGAGAAGATCATCGGCAACCGCTCCAAGGGCACGTCGATCGGCTTTGGGGCTGATGTGCGCTCCCCCGATGAGCGCCGCACGGGCGAGACGCTGCGCGGTGTCGAGCCGGAAGATCTGTTGCGCTTCGGGTTGATCCCCGAATTCATCGGCCGTCTGCCGGTGATCGCGACCCTGGAAGACCTGGACGAGGCCGCGCTGGTCGAAATCCTGGTCAAGCCGAAGAACGCGCTGGTGAAGCAGTATCAGCGGCTGTTCGAGATGGAAGATGTGCGCTTGTCGTTCCAAGACGAAGCGCTCAACTCGATTGCGCAAAAAGCACTGGCACGGCGTACCGGGGCGCGTGGCTTGCGCTCGATCATGGAGGCGATTCTCCTCGATCCGATGTTCGAGCTGCCGGGTCTCGACAGCGTCGACGAGATCGTCGTCAGCCGCGAGGTCGTCGAAGGCCAAGCGAAACCGCTCTATATCTACTCCGAACGCCGGGCGGAGATGAATGTCGGATCAGCCTCCGCGTAACGGCGCTGGCTGCATCCCTGCCATTCCGGCAATAGTACCGCTTGAAGACGGGCGGATCGCCGCCATGTCTCATTGTAGACCGTCGACCGGGTGCCCATTCAGGGGCCCGGGCTGACGACGGCGAAAGGGGAACCATGCTCGAGACCACTCGCGGGACGCTCTATCCGGTCCTGCCGCTCCGAGACATCGTCGTCTTCCCGCACATGATCGTGCCGCTCTTCGTAGGGCGCGAGAAGTCCGTGCGGGCTTTGGAAGACGTGATGAAAGATGACAAGCAGATCCTGCTGGTCACACAAAAGAATGCTGCCCAAGACGATCCGCAGCCGGAAGACATCTACCGGATCGGCACGCTGGCGACGGTGCTGCAGCTGCTGAAGCTCCCCGACGGTACTGTGAAGGTGCTGGTCGAAGGCTCCAAGCGCGCCCGGATTTCTGGCTTCGGCGACAATCAGGTGTTCTTCCAGGCCTACGCCGAAATCCTCGAAGACAGCGAGGGCGAGCGCCAGGAAGTCGATGCGCTGGCGCGCGCGGTGGTTGGCCAGTTTGAGCAATACCTGAAGCTCAACAAGAAGATCCCGCCCGAAGTGCTGGTCTCGATCAACCAGATCGAAGAATCGACCAAGCTTGCCGACACCATCGCCTCCCACCTCGGCCTCAAGATTGCGGACAAGCAGGGCCTGCTGGAAACCGACACGGTGGTCGAGCGGTTGGAGAAGATCTACCAGTTCATGGAGAGCGAGATCGGCGTTCTTCAGGTGGAAAAGCGCATCCGCAACCGCGTCAAGCGGCAGATGGAGAAGACCCAGCGCGAGTACTACCTGAACGAACAGATGAAGGCGATCCAGAAGGAACTTGGCGAAGGCGAAGACGGCAAGGACGAGTCGCAAGAACTCGAAGACCGCATCACCAAGACCAAGCTGACCAAGGAAGCGCGCGACAAGGCGATGGCGGAGCTGAAGAAGCTGCGCTCCATGTCACCGATGTCCGCGGAAGCGACCGTGGTGCGCAATTATCTCGACTGGATCGTCTCGATCCCGTGGAAGCAGCGTTCCAAAGTCCGCAAGGATTTGAAAGAAGCGCAGCGCGTGCTGGATGCCGATCACTATGGCCTGGAGAAGGTCAAGGAACGCATCGTCGAATACTTGGCGGTGCAGCAGCGCATCAACAAGCTGAAGGGCCCGATCCTGTGCTTGGTTGGCCCACCGGGCGTGGGCAAGACCTCGCTGGGCAAGTCGGTTGCCAAGGCAACGGGACGCGCGTTCGTGCGCATGTCCTTAGGTGGGGTGCGCGACGAGGCTGAGATTCGCGGCCACCGGCGCACATACATCGGCTCGATGCCCGGCAAGATCGTGCAGGGCATGAAGAAGGCGAAAACCTCTAACCCGCTGTTCTTGCTCGATGAAGTCGACAAGATGGGCTCGGATTGGCGCGGTGATCCGGCGTCTGCCCTGCTGGAGGTGCTGGATCCCGAACAGAACTCGACCTTCGCGGATCACTACCTGGAGGTCGACTATGACCTCTCGGACGTGATGTTCGTGACCACCGCCAACAGCCTGCGCATGCCGCAGCCCCTGCTGGACCGGATGGAGATCATCCGCATCCCCGGCTACACCGAGGATGAGAAGGTGGAAATCTGCCGCCGCCACCTGATCCCGAAGCAGATGCGCGACCACGGCCTGAAGAAGACCGAATGGTCGGTCTCCGAAGAAGCCCTGCGCGACCTCGTGCGCTACTACACGCGCGAAGCCGGCGTGCGCAATCTGGAGCGCGAACTCGCCAACTTGATCCGCAAGGCGGTGCGCGACATCCAGCTTGGCAAGACGCTGAAGGTAGCGGTCACTCGCCGGAACATCGAGAAGTACGCGGGCGTGAAGCGCTTCCGCTATGGCGAGACCGAGGGCGAAGACATGGTCGGTGTGGTCACTGGCCTCGCCTGGACGGAAGTGGGGGGTGAAATCCTCACCATCGAAAGCGTCATGCTGCCGGGTAAGGGCAAGATGACGTCCACCGGCAAGCTCGGCGATGTCATGAAGGAAAGCGTGCAGGCAGCCGAATCCTATGTGCGCAGCCGCGCCCTGCAGTTCGGCGTGAAGCCGTCGCTGTTCGAAAAGCGCGATATCCACGTGCACGTGCCGGAAGGGGCAACCCCGAAGGATGGGCCGTCGGCTGGGATCGCCATGGTCACCTCGATCGTCTCGGTGTTGACCGGCGTGCCGGTGCGCAAAGACGTCGCGATGACTGGGGAGATCACCTTGCGCGGCCGGGTGCTGCCGATCGGTGGCTTGAAGGAAAAGCTGCTGGCAGCACTTCGGGCCGGTATCACCACCGTGCTGATTCCGTCGGACAACGAAAAGGACCTGGCGGAGATCCCGGATTCGGTGAAACGGGGTCTTACGATTCTGCCAGTTTCGACGGCAGACGAGGTGCTGGCGCGTGCGTTGGCCGGCCCGTTGACCCCGATTGATCCGGCAGATGCCGAAGATGCGCCGCCGCCACCAGCTGTTGCAGAAGAACGGCCGGCTGTCGTTACGCATTGAGTCACAACGCAGAATCGGGTTTCGCCACAATCCGCGCCGGGAGCAGTCTCGGCGCGGATTATGATTTTTCGCGGAAATCTGCGCTTTTTAACCCCGCGCGTGGTTGACGCGCTGTTGACGGTGGCACTAGTGTCCCTGCCACAATTGCGCTGTGCGCCGGGCCCTTCAGTCTCGAGGGGTGGGGGAACAAGGTCGGCAGCGGCGGCACGTCTTTACGATGGCCTTGCAGACAAGGGAGCAGTCACGTGAACAAAAACGAACTCGTCGCGAAGGTTTGGGAAACCGCCAAGTCGAAGGAAGTCGAAATCTCAAAGGCGGACACCGCCAAGATGGTCGACACGGTGCTGGATTCGATCATCGGCGCCCTGAAAGGCGGCGAGGAAGTTCGGCTCGTCGGCTTCGGCACCTTTGGTGTGGCAGAGCGCAAGGCCTCGGAAGGCCGCAATCCGCGCACTGGTGAGAAGATCAAGATTCCGGCCAGCAAGCAGCCGAAGTTCAAGGCTGGCAAGGAACTGCGCGACGCGCTGAACTAAGCCGTCGAGCGTTTATGGAGCGGCCGCTGGCGCGTATGCTTCAGCGGCCGTCTTCTGTTTGGGGCGGGCGATTAGCTCAGCGGTAGAGCGTCTCGTTTACACCGAGAGGGTCGGCGGTTCGATCCCGTCATCGCCCACCAGAATTTTCCCGAGCCCTGGTCGGCGTGCGCTTGACAGGGGCTTGGGTGGCGGGTAGACAACCCGCCCACACGATGGCTGAGCGGGAGTAGCTCAGTTGGTTAGAGCGCCGGCCTGTCACGCCGGAGGTCGCGGGTTCGAGCCCCGTCTCTCGCGCCATCGTCTGGATCCAAAGCGGCCGCAGCCTCCACTGCGGCCGTTTTTGTCTCGGCGGCAATAGCCCTACAGATCAGGCGCGGCAGCTGGTCGCGCTGGGCAGTGCCCGAAATCGGCCAAAGTCAGTGCTGAGCCGCTTCCCGTTGCGGAAACCCCTGGATATAGTGCGCCGCGGCAGGGCGCGGTAGACGCGGTCCGGGGCCGCCAGCGCCAGAGGGTGCCGATGGATACGTTGCTGCGTGAATACCTGCCGATCCTGATCTTTTTGGGCCTCGCCATCGGCTTGTCGGTGGTGATGATCCTCGGCTCGATCTTGGTCGGCTTGCAAAAGCCGGACAGCGAAAAAGTCTCGGCCTACGAATGCGGCTTTGAGG
>JAAFHH010000333.1:2965-4420 GCA_013297545.1 Alphaproteobacteria bacterium | reverse complement strand
TGCGGGGGAAGAAATGCTAGGGTTGAGGTGCTACACTTAACAATCACCGTCGCCACTCTAGTCCTCGTCCGCGATCTGATCCTGATAGAGCCGGGTCCAGTTCAGCGACGCAATCCCGAGGTGGCGGACAACGATGCGTTCCCACTGACCATTCGTCCGCAAGATCTCGCGGCCCTGGTTGAATGCATCGACCACGGCGACCGCGCGGGGGTTCGATTTCGGTGCGATCAAGAAATGCCAGCGCCGCTCCACCGGCACCAGCGCTTCCGTCAGCGCCGTCGGGGTGTCGGCATCATTTTGCAGCAGGAACTGGGCTTGCAGGCGGGGCAAGATCACCGCATCGACCCGGCCAAGTTCAACCTGACGCATGCAGCCGCGCGGCGAGTGGTTGTCGTGCAGGCGCAACAGGTTGGACCGGGCGAGCAGGCCAACGCGCGGCGAGAGCGCGTAGCCGATCGGCACACACAAGGTCAGGCGCGCCAGATCCTCCGGCCCACGGAACTCGATCGCTGCGGCGGGGCGCGTGTAGAGCCCGACATCGACGTTCATCAACGGCTCGGAATAGACCATCTCGGCGCGCCGATCGCGGGTCGAGATGTAGGGGAAGGTCGCGTCAAACTGCCCCGCGCGCAGGGCTTCAAAGCCGCGCCGCCAGGGCTGGATCTCAAATGTCACAGCAACGCCAGCGGCGCGAAACGCTGCAACCGTGAGTTCGGTCAGCACACCGCCGTTGGTGAGGTCTTCGGCGGTAAACGGTGGATAGTCCGGCCCGGTGACCAACCGAACCGTATCGGTACTGCCAATGCGTGGCAGTGCTGCCGTCTGCTGTGCGCCCACCTCCACGCTGAGCAGACAGACAGCAGCAAAGATTGCAAATTTGTAACTGCCGCCCATTCCGTTTCCCCGCCCCACCCGGCAAACAGACCAATTGCGGGAATAGTCATTGGAAATCATCAGGGTTTCAAGGGCGAAGCCTGTGTGGGTCTGGAAATAACAGCGTAGACCACTAGGTCATTTTGCATAAGCGCGGCGAGTCGAAACTGTTTTTCAGCCGGTGAAAAACTGATTGGTGATCGGGTAGCGCCGATCCCGTCCGAACGCACGCTGGGTGATCTTGACGCCCGGTGCCGCCTGCCGGCGCTTGTATTCCGCTCGGTCCAGCAAGCGCCAGACCCGGGACACTGTCTCGGCCTCGAAGCCACACGCGACCGTTTGCGCGACCGACAGTTCGCGTTCAACCAGGCAGCCAAGGATACCATCCAACACCGCATAGGGCGGCAATGTGTCCTGGTCGGTTTGGTTGGGTTTGAGCTCTGCCGTCGGCGGCTTGTCGATCACGCGCTGCGGCATCACGGGGCCAGCCGGGCCGAACGCACCCTCTGGCCGGTGCCCATTGCGCCACGTGCAGACCTCGAACACCGTCGTCTTGTAGACGTCCTTCAAGACCGCGTAGCC
>JAAFHH010000333.1:0-2955 GCA_013297545.1 Alphaproteobacteria bacterium | reverse complement strand
GCCGCACATATCGCCGTAGAGGGTGGCGTAGCCGACCGACAGTTCAGACTTGTTGCCGGTCGACAGCACCATCGGCCCGAACTTGTTCGACAGCGCCATCAGCAGCACACCGCGCGCCCGGCTCTGCAGGTTTTCTTCCGTGGTATCGGCCGCACGGTCTGCAAAGATCGGCGCCAGCATGCCGGTGAACGCCTGCATCGCGGGCTCAATCGAGACAGTGTCGAGGCGAATGCCGAGCAGTCGTGCAACCTCGGCCGCATCCTCCAGGCTGTCCTGCGAGGTGTAGGGCGACGGCATCATCACCGCCCACACCCGCTCAGGACCCAGCGCGTCGACCGCGAGTGCCGCCGCCAGGGCTGAGTCAATGCCGCCGGACAGACCGAGCACCACGCCCGGAAACCGGTTCTTGGTGACATAGTCCTTCAAGCCGAGCACCAGCGCGCCATAGACGCTGGCCAGATCGTCCGCCTCAGCTGCAACCGCGCCCACAGCGACATCGAGCGCACCGCCGGCCCGGCTCCAGGTCGTCAGTGCCAGGTGTTCGGCGAACGATGGCAAGCGCGCAACCAATTTCCGTGCGCGGTCGAGCACGAAGCTGGCCCCATCGAACACGAGTTCGTCTTGGCCACCCACTTGGTTCAGGTAGACCAGCGGCAAGCCGGTCTCCACCACGCGGTTCAGCGCCAACTGCAAGCGCTGGTCGGTCTTGCCACGCTCAAAGGGCGAGCCGTTGATGACGATCAGGCACTCAGCCCCGCTTTCCTGCAGGGTTTCGGCGATGTCCGGCGTCCACATGTCCTCGCAGACCATGACGCCAAGCCGGCAGCCGCGCAGGCTGATCGGCCCCGGCGGGTCGCCGGCGGCGAACACCCGCTTTTCATCGAACACGCCGTAGTTCGGCAGATCGACCTTCTGGCGGGTGGCGACGATGCGCCCGCCATCAAGGGCAACCGCGCAATTGTAGAGTTTGCCATCGATCCGCCGTGGGGAGCCCACGATCAGCGCCGGCCCGCCATCGGCCGTCGCGGCCGCCAAGCGTGTCAGTGCTGCCTCGCACGCGTCGACCAGGGCTGGCTTCAGCACCAGATCTTCGGGCGGGTAGCCGCACAAGCCCAGTTCTGCCGTGACGACGATATCGGCACCCAGGGCAGCGGCCTTCGCGCGCCAGGCCAGGATGTCGCGTTCGTTGCCGGTGATGTCGCCCATGGTCGGGTTGATCTGGGCGAGTGCTAGGGTGATCGTGTCAGCCATCTTCCTGATGCAACAAAGTGGCGACGCCCAACAGCGTCGAGACAACAGCCGGCGCCCAGGCTGCCAGTGCGACCGGAATCCGGCGCGACAGGCCAAGGGCGTAGACTAGATCACTGACAAAGTAGAGCACGAAGCCGATCATGACACCGCTCGCAATGCGCATACCCACCCCGCCACGCCGGCTGACGCGCAAGGAAAAGGTGGCAGCGATCAGCACCATCGCCGCCAGCAGCAAGGGCGAGGCGAGCAGGGCCTGGTAGTGCAGCTTGTGCCGCGTCGCAGCAAAGCCAGCCTGCTCCAACAACTCGATGAAGCCAGGCAGGGCCCAGAAGCTCATGGTCTCCGGCGGGGCGAAGCTTTCTTGGATGCGGTCGGCGGTGAATTCGGACGCGATGCGCCACTCCCCGACCGGTTCGGGCGGCCGGCCGGAGCGCGCGAGCCGCGCGTCCGACAGCACCCAGTGGCCATCGGTCAGCCGGGCGACCGGGGCGTCGACCCGGGTTTCGAACCGGCCATTGGCGTCGAGCAGCAGCACGGTCACCCGCTCGAACATATCCAGCAAAGGGGCGCCGCGTTCGGCGTGGATCATCGCCTCGCCGCCATCCGGGCGGCCTTGGCGTAGCCACAGGCCGGAACCGGCGAGCGTGGTCTGCGGGGTTTGGCCGCGCAGCACGCGCGCCTCAATCGCTTCAAAGCGCTGGGTCATCACGGCGGCGAGCGGGTTCAGCAAGCCGATCTTGAACGCGCCGACCAGCAGTGCCACCGCAACGGCCGGCGCCAAGAACTGCCACACCGACACGCCAACCGCGCGTGCGACCACCAGTTCCGACGACCGGGTCAAGCGCCAGAACGCCATGATGCCCGCGAACAGCACGGCAAACGGCAGCAGGTCTTGCAACAAGCGCGGCAGCTTCAAGACCGCCATGGTCGCGACGATGCCAAAGCTCGCCTCCGGCCGGGCGGCGGTGCGGCGCAGAAGCTCCAGCATGTCCGCGACCAGGATGATGCCAGCAAGCCCCGCGAAGAACACGAGGAACCACAGCGCGAACACCCGCGCGACATAGGCAGTGAGGGTCGAAGACAGACGCACGGGTGCGACGCTAGGCGGTTTTGCCCGCCAGCGAAAGCAGGCCCGAGATCGCGGGCAGATGAAATCTTGGTCACCTGCGTTGAAACGCTGGCGAGCACGCCCGCGGACAGTGTAGGGACATCCTTGTTCCGGGGTCGCGGCACCCCGTCTACCCCAGGGTTTCCATCGACATGAAGCGGGCGTTGATCACCGGTATCACCGGGCAGGACGGGTCCTATCTCGCGGACTTCTTGCTCGCCAAGGACTATGACGTGCACGGCATTGTGCGCCGGGCGAGTTCGTTCAACACCGGCAAGATCGACCACATCTATGCCGATCCGCACGTGCCGAACCGGCGCCTGACCCTGCACTACGGCGATTTGACCGACAGTTCGGGCCTGCGCCGGATCATCGATCAGGTGAAGCCGGACGAGGTCTATAACCTCGGCGCGCAAAGCCACGTGAAAGTGTCGTTCGAAACCCCGGAATACACGGCCGATGTCGTCGCCGTCGGCACGCTCAAGCTCTTGGAGGCCGTGCGCACCTTCATGGATGCGAGCGGCCAGCCCGTGCGGTTCTATCAAGCCGGATCGTCGGAGATGTTTGGCGCGGCCGCCCCGCCGCAGTCGGAAGCG
>JAAFHH010000332.1:2843-4429 GCA_013297545.1 Alphaproteobacteria bacterium | reverse complement strand
GGTTGGCCACATCTTCTACTTCGGTACGAAGTATTCCGCGAAGATCGGCGCCAGCGTCACCACGGCGGAGGGCAAGGACGTGTTGGTGGAAATGGGGTCCTACGGCATCGGTGTCTCGCGCCTGGTTGGTGCGATCATCGAAGCGAGCCATGACGAGCACGGCATCATCTGGCCGGACCCGGTGGCCCCGTTCCACGCCGGGCTTGCGAACCTGCGCCAGGGCGACGAGGCCTGCGATCAGGCCTGCGAAGACCTCTACGAGCGCCTGACCGATGCCGGCCTCGACATCCTGTATGATGACCGCGACGCGCGCGCCGGTGAAAAACTCGCGGACCTCGACCTCATCGGTCTGCCTTGGCAGATCCAGGTCGGGCCGCGCGGCATCAAGGCCGGCACGGTTGAGCTGAAGCGCCGGCGCACAGGTGAGAAGCAGGAACTGCCGGCCGATCAAGTGGTTGCGGTCTTGCTGGGCGGCGGCGCGTGATCTCTGCGGTCGAGCGGATGGTGGCGTTCCGCTATCTGCGGGCGCGGCGCCAGGAAGGCTTTATCTCGATCATCGCGTGGTTTTCGCTGATCGGCATCGCGCTTGGCGTTGCGACCCTGATCATCGTGATGGCGGTGATGAACGGGTTTCGCGCAGAGCTGCTCGGCCGCATCCTCGGCCTCAATGGCCATATCTCGATTTCGGCCCCGGCCGGGCGCGGCATCCCGGACTTCGCCCAGCTGACCGATCGCGTGCGCCAAGTGCCCGGTGTGATCGGCGCCTCGCCGCTGGTCGAGGGCCAGGTGATGGCGAGTGCCAACAACGTCGCCTCCGGCGCGTTGGTGCGCGGCATGCGGCTCGACGACCTGCGCGCGCGCACCACCGTCTCCAGTGCCGTGCGCCTCGGCCGGTTGGAGCAGATGGGCGAAGACGGCGTGCTGATTGGGGCCCGCATGGCCCAGCGCATGGGCTTGGTGGTGGGCGATCAGATCACCTTGATCAGCCCGCGCGGCAACACGACGCCGTTCGGCACCGTGCCACGGCTGGTTGCGTTCCGGGTCGCGGCGGTGTTCGAAGTCGGCATGTTCGAATACGACAATTCCTACGTCTACATGCCGTTTGCCGCCGCCCAGGCGTTCTTCCGCGTCAATGATGGCGCAACCGGCATCGAGGTGCTGGTCGACAACGCGGATCGTGCCTCAGCCGTCTCGCTGGCACTGTGGCAGCTGCTGCCGCCGGAGTTGCGCGTGCTCGATTGGCAGCAGTCGAATGCGAGTTTTTTCAATGCGTTGCAGGTCGAACGCAATGTGATGTTCTTGATCCTAACGCTGATCATTCTGGTCGCGGCGTTCAACATCATCAGCTCGATGATCATGTTGGTGAAGGACAAGGGGCGCGACATCGCGATCCTGCGCACCATGGGGGCGAGCCGCGGCACGGTGATGCGGATCTTCTTTCTCGCCGGCTTTTCGGTCGGTGCGGTTGGCACGATGCTGGGCCTCGGCCTTGGCGTTGCCTTCGCGCTCAACATCGAAGCGATCCGGCAATGGCTGCAGGGCTTGACCGGTACCAACTTGTTTGCGGCCGAGATCTATTTCCTGTC
>JAAFHH010000332.1:0-2833 GCA_013297545.1 Alphaproteobacteria bacterium | reverse complement strand
CCTGCCGGCGAAGCTGGTGTGGGCTGAAGTTGGCCAAGTGCTGGCGATGGCGCTCAGCCTCTCGGTGCTTGCGACCCTCTATCCAAGCTGGCGGGCCGCCCGCCTCGATCCGGTTGAGGCGCTGCGCTATGAGTGACCAGGGTCTGGTCCTCAGCGGCCTGACGCGCAGCTATCCAGTCGCCGAAGGGCGCCTGGAGGTGTTGCGCGGTGTCGACCTCTCCGTGGCACCGGGGGAGATGGTGGCGCTGGTCGCCCCCTCCGGCACCGGCAAGTCGACCTTGCTGCACGCAGCCGGCTTGCTCGAAACCCCGGAAGCCGGATCGATCCGTATCAAGGGGGTGGAGGCGGCTTCCTTGTCGGAGGCCAAGCGCACGGAGTTGCGCCGCTCCAGCATCGGGTTCGTCTACCAGTTCCACCATCTGCTGCCGGAATTCTCCGCCCTCGAGAACGTGGCCCTGCCGCAGATGCTGGCCGGCGTGGGCAAGCGTGCAGCCGAAGCCCGCGCGCGGGAGTTGTTGGAGAGTGTTGGCCTTGGCCAGCGCTTGAGCCACCGGCCAGCGCGCCTTTCGGGTGGCGAGCAGCAGCGTGTGGCGATCGTGCGCGCCCTCGCCAATCGCCCAGCCGTGCTGCTGGCGGATGAGCCGACCGGCAACCTCGATCCCGCTACCGCCACCGGCGTGTTTGATACGCTGCGGGCCCTGGTGGCGGCGGGTGGCCTGGCGGCCTTGATCGCGACCCACAACCTCGATCTCGCGCGCTCGATGGACCGGATCGTCACCTTGCGCGAAGGTCGTATCGCAGCGCTTTGAATTGCCACGATTTTGCGGCACACTCCCGAAAACGGCAGATGGCGGCGGGCATGACGGCACGGATGGATCGACGGCGGATGCTTGCGGCAACAGCGATGGTGTTCGCGCCGCTGCCTGCCTTGGCGCAGTCGGAACGCGCATTGCCGACCATGCCGCTCGGGCCCTTGCGCTTCCAGGTCAAGGACTATTGGCACGGCTCCCAGCAGTTGACGGTGCTCTACACGCTGGATGCTGATGAGGCAACGCAGAACACGCTCAAGAACAACCGCCAAGCCGTGCTCGATCGGTTGAACACAGCGGTGTCCCAACGTCTGGCGCAAGACTTTGGCGGCGTGCGGGGCCACGAGTTGCTGAAGGAAATCCTGCGCGACGAAGTGCTCGCCCCTTTGCGGATCTATCCAACGGAAATCTTCTTGACCCGCGTCACCTTGGCGCGCCGGGGCTAAACCATGCAGACTGAAGACGCACGCTATCCCTCGCTTGCCGGCCGCACTGTGTTTGTCACCGGTGGAGCCACCGGCATTGGCGCTTCGATCGTCGAGCATTTCTCGGCGCAGGGCGCGAAGGTTGGTTTCGTGGATATCGCCGGTGCGGAAGGCGAGGCGCTGGTCGCGTCCATCGCGGCGCGCGGCCATCTTGCACCGGTGTTTCGGCGCTGCGATTTGACCGACATCCCCCAGCTGCAGGCAACCTTGGCCGAGCTTGCAGCCACCCTCGGCCCGGCCACCGTGCTGGTCAACAATGCCGCCAGCGATGATCGCCACGGCTGGGCTGACGTCACGGCGGACTATTGGGACCAGCGCATGGCGGTCAACCTGCGCCACCAGTTCTTTGCTGCCCAAGCGGTCCAGCCGGGCATGGTTGCTGCCGGCGGTGGATCGATCATCAACTTCGGTTCGATTTCCTGGCACCTGAAGATGGGCGGCATGCCGGTCTATGTGACCGCCAAGGCCGCGATCGAAGGGTTGACCGCGGGCCTCGCGCGCGATTTCGGGCCGGACAAGATCCGCGTCAACTGTGTCATCCCGGGCTGGGTGATGACCGAACGCCAGATCAAGCTGTGGCTGACACCGGAAGGCGAAGCAGCGATGCTGGCGGCTCAGTGCTTGAAGGAACGCCTGCTGCCGGCTGATCTGGCGCGCATGACGCTCTGGCTCGCCGCTGACGACAGCCGGATGGTCACGGGCCAGAACTTCACGGTCAACGCGGGCTGGGGCTGAGGCGTGGCAGCGCTGCCAAGGTCGATCCAAGTCGGCCGGGAGACGCTGCGCCTACCGCCGGAAGCCGCCCGCTTTCTTGCCACCCTGCAGGGCGTGATCGCAGACGCCGTGGTGCGCGATCTGCCGCAGCGGCGCGACGATGGCGCGGTTGCCCGGTTGATGGCGACGATCGCCGAAACCCAAAGCGCTGAGACCACGAAAGCGTTCCAAGCAACCCAAACCGGCCGGGTCGAGCAGGCCTCGATCGCGTGCGCTGCCGGCTGCGCGTTCTGCTGCCGCAACAGCGTTGAGATCACGATCCCGGAGGCGATCGCATTGGCGCACGCCGCGGGCCAGGGGGCGGATAGTACAGTGTTGATCGCACGCTTTCAGGCGACAGCACCGCTGATCCAAGGCCTCAAACCCCTGAAGCGCCAATCAATGGCGATCCCATGCCCCGTGCTGGTGGAGGAGGCCTGCAGCCGCTATGCCGCGCGCCCACTCGCGTGCCGGTCGACCTATGCGACATCGGCCCAGGCCTGCGAGCGTGATCTGGCGTCCGTCTCCAAGGGTGGTCCGGGCAAGCCGATCAAGATGCCCGCCACCCCCCAAGTGATCCGCACCGGCGTGGTCGACGGCATCACAAGCGGCCTCGCGCGGCGCGGGTTGCAAGCGGACACGGTGGAGCTGATCGCCGCCACGACCCTGGTGCTCAGCGACGCGACCGCCGTCGATCGCTGGTTCACGGGCGAGCGGGTGTTCACGGCGTTTGTGCGGTAACCCGCTCCAAGTATTCGCCCCTCCCCCCTGCCAAGCGGGGGGAGG
>JAAFHH010000331.1 GCA_013297545.1 Alphaproteobacteria bacterium | reverse complement strand
TTGAGCTCTGGCTTCGGCGTCGCGCGCGCGGGCTCGGCCGCGACTGGGCGCAGCGGCGGAGCGGCGGCAACCACCGGGGCAGCCGGGGCCGCAGCCGGGGCTGGACGGGCTGGCGGCTGCGCCAGACTGGCGCGCACAATACGCGGGCCTTGCGGCTCCGGTGCGCGGGCGACCGCAACCGGTTCGGCCCCGCGCTGCTGGAACCCGCGATCGAGCAACTGCGCCATCTGGGCGTTGCGCGCGCCACTGCTGGCGCCACCAAACACCACGCCGATCAAGCGCCGGCCATCTCGTTCCGCAGACGCAACGAGGTTGAAGCCGGACGCGCGGATGAAGCCGGTCTTGATGCCGTCAGCGCCGGCATAGGTCGACAGCAGCGCGTTGTGGTTGCCGTGCCAGCGGCCGTCATAGCTGTAGCCGCGGGTCGCGAACATCGGGTACTGGCCCGGAAAATCGCGAATCAGCGCGCGGCCGAGAATCGCCATGTCGCGCGCGGTCGATACTTGCGCCGGGTCCGGCAGGCCGGAGGCGTTTTGGAACACCGTGCGGCTCATGCCAAGGCGGCGCGCCTTGGCTGTCATCGCGCGGGCAAAGCCTGCCTCACTTGTGCCCAAAGCTTCGGCGATCACCACGGCCGCGTCGTTGGCGGATTTGGTGATCAGGCCAAGCACCAGATCTTCCAGCCGCACCCGTTCGCCAGGCGTCAGGCCAAGCTTGGTGGGCGACATAGAGGCCGCGTAGGCGCTGACCGGCAGCCGCGTTTCCCAGGTCATGCGCCGCTCGCGCACGGCCTCAAACGCAAGGTATACCGTCATCATCTTAGTCAACGAGGCGGGGAACAGTTGAGTGTCTGCGTTGTGCGCGTGCAAAACCTCGCCGGTCGCGGCATCCATCACCAGGGATGCAGCACGGCCTTGAGCGTGGGATGGGGTCGCGGGCAAGATGGCGAGCACAGCCGCCACCAAAACACAGGCAAAGCGTAGGTATCGCATGGGCAGCCGCGCCTCCGCGTTGGCATCCAAATCAGTCGATGAGGCGGGGCGGCACCGTCGCATGGCTGCCCTGCCAGGCGAATCGTATCTCTGGTGTGAAGACCTGTCCATAACCAATTGAGTCGTAGAGATGAATCGGGAGTTAACAATGATTCGGATCGCTGTTGTCGCGGGCACCCTCGCCCTGGCCGGCTGCGCCCAGCCCGGCTTTGAGGCGAACCCGGTCACTCGCAATTTCAGTTGGTTTTCCGACCTCGCCGCGCGCGATGTCGAGGCCGCGTGCACGGACGGCAAAACCCGCGCGCGCCTGGTTTACAATGGCCGGTATGACGAACAGATCCGTCGTTACGATCTCGTACCGACCGAGGCTGGCTGGACGTTAGAGGTGAGCGTGCGCGGCCACGCCAACCCGCTGAACCTCTCGACCCGCGATCTGTGGCAACCCTGGCGGGCGCGCGTCGCGAGCGTGCCGGTCGATCAAGCGACCTGGGCGCCGGTAGCATCCGGCCTTGATCGCGCGCAAGCCGCACCGCGGGTGCCGACGGGAAGCGACGTGTTGTCCGACGATCTCTATTGGCTCGCCGCGGAATGCCGGGACGGGCAGTTCCGCTACAGTGCCTGGAAAGTCGATGATTGGCGCCCCGAGCAACCGGCGTTCGTGGCGGCCCTGCTCGCACTCGATCCGCTCGGCATCCCGCTGCAGCAAGAGCCAAGCTATGCCGGCAGTCGGGATCGCGCCGAGGGACGGTTCCGGATTACCGTGCGCTAGCCAAGTGGACGTGCGCCACCTGACGGTCGAGGTTGGCGTGGTGCAGTTGGAACCAGCGCGGCAGATCCTCGTCCAAGAACCGCCGTGCCGGCTGCAGCGCGCCGCGCCCGACCGCATCGACGGCATGGTCGAGCCAGGCAAGCACGGTTGCGTGATCGCGGGCGTGCCGCTCGGCCCCGGGTGCTGCCGCGGCGGTGAGGGACTGTTCTTCTAAGGCGAAGTGCTCAACCAGGTGGTGGCGCAAAGACGCCAGCGCATCGGCGAGACGGACGCCAGCAACACCGCGTGCTGCCGACCAGAGCCGGACCAAATCTGCGTCATCGGCTGCCAGCAGGCAGGTGAGTGCCGAGCCGCTGTGCGGGCGAGTGGTTGCGAAACAATGGCTGTACGGCATCGGATCCCTGAACCAGCAGCAATGTTTCGGGCGAGATAGGTCGCCATAGCCATACGTCCAGTGGGGCTCTGCCGCCAGGGGGTGCGACGATTTCTACCGCACTGCAGCATCAACGAAGCTGCGGGCGACCGCCGGCAGATCCGCCTCGCGGCGCAGCTGTTCGCACAGCGCCAAGAGTTGGAAGCCGAGGTTACCCTTGATGACCGCATGATCGAGGTCTTTGTAGAGTTCGTGCAGCGGCAGCAGTTGCCAGATCGTCTCGCCGCCCGTTTGGGCGATCACATTGCCGGGTTTGGGGGCCGCGAGCTGGCACTGGCGCAGGCGCAGCGGAAAGGCGGCCAACACGTCCGCCCAATCGGTGCGATGGGGCGGGATCGGCCAGCGCTGCACTTCGGTTTCAAACGCCAGAATAAGGGCGTCGGCAAGCGGTGCCTCGCGGCCGGGCACATGCGCGCGCAATTCGCCTTCGGCTAGCACAAAGGCGTCCGACAGCACGGCGGCAAATGCCTCCCACCGAGAGACATCGAGCGAGGCGGCAAACGCCGGCTCACTCGCCAACGCACCCCAGAAAATGCCAGTGCGGGCGCGGCAATAGTCGATGGTGGCTTTGTTCGCGATCCGGGCCGATTCGGCACCGATTAGGAACGCAAACGCGGCTGCATCAGCAATGCGTGGCTTCGGGCGCAGCAGGGTGGTCAGGGCTTTCAGCATTCGGGCAGCGCCGTTCTCGCAAGTTGGATGGCCGCAGTATGAGGCAATCCACCGATTGCTGCGATGCGATCCGTCTGTCGCACCCCCTACTTTAGTCTAGATCGTGACAAATTTAGGAAATTGCGCTCGCCTGAGTACGTCTTTCGGCCTATTTCTGCCGTGTTTCGCGCTGTCCCGTTCAGGGACTGTTCGGCAATCGATGCGGCTGATGGGGGATCTGACGCCGCACCTAGGGGAGGAAGTCATGGCACACGGACATGGCAGTCCGGGTAAAGTGAGCGCTCCAGTCCATGAGGCTGCGCTCACACCGGAAAAAGCCAAAGCCTATTGGTCAGAGACGTCGGGCCACATGTGGGTGGTTTTGGCGGTTTGGGTGTTTTTCGCGTTCTTCATCCACCTCTTTGCGCCGTCGCTCAACAGCGTGCACATCTTGGGCTTCCCGATGGGCTACTGGTTCGCGTCGCAAGGGTCGATCGTCGTCTTCATCATCGCCATTTGGTACTATGCTGGAAAGCAGAACCAAATTGATGAGAAGTACGGCGTCGCAGAAGATTAAACCGGGAGACGCCAAATGATGAAAATGGAAGGTGGTTTCCTTAACAACCTAGGTAGAGTCTACCTAATCTACACCGGCGGCTTTGCGGCGTTTGTCGTTTTGATCGCTATCCTTGAACAAATGGGTGTGCCGAACCGTTGGCTTGGCTACCTCTACATGGCTGCCACGATCGGCGTCTACGCCGTTATCGGCATCGTGTCGCGCACGGGTGAGATGTCGGAGTACTACGTCGCGGGCCGTAAGGTGCCGGCGTTCTACAACGGCATGGCGACGGCTGCGGACTGGATGTCGGCCGCCTCCTTCATCGGCATGGCCGGCTCGTTCTACTTGCTGGGATACAACGGCCTCGCGTTCGCGCTCGGCTGGACCGGCGGCTTCGTGCTGGTCGCGGTGCTGATGGCGCCGTTCTTGCGCAAGTTTGGCCAGTACACCGTGCCGGACTTCTTGGGCGCCCGCTTCGGCGGTAACGCTGCCCGTCTCGTCGGCGTGATCGTGCTGATCACCGCGTCCTTCGTGTACGTGGTGGCGCAGATCGTCGGCGTCGGCATCATCGCCTCGCGCTTCCTCGGCATGGCGTTCGAACTCGCCGTGTTCGTCGGCTTGGTTGGTATTCTGGTCTGCTCGATGATGGGTGGGATGAAGGCGGTCACCTGGACCCAGGTGGCGCAGTACATCATCTTGATCATCGCCTACCTGATCCCGGTGACCTTGCTGTCGGTGAAGTTCTTCGGCGTGCCGATCCCGCAAATCATGTACGGCTTCGCGCTGGAGCGCATTGAAGGCTTTGAGAAGACGTTGGGCGTGGCGCAAAGCTACGTGGCACCGTTCATCAATGCCCGCGGTGCGTTTGACATGACCGCGGCGATGAACTTCTTGGCTCTGATCTTCTGCTTGATGGTCGGCACGGCGTCTTTGCCGCACGTGCTGATGCGCTTCTTCACCACGCCGTCTGTGCGTGAAGCCCGCACCTCGGTCGCTTGGACGCTGATCTTCGTTGGTGCGCTGTACC
>JAAFHH010000330.1 GCA_013297545.1 Alphaproteobacteria bacterium | reverse complement strand
AGGCACGCCGGCCCCAACCACGACCCGCTAGCCGTCTAACCTCCCCTCCCGCTCCCCAGGGCACCCGCCGCAGATCCCCCTCTGCGGCGGGTTTTCTGTGTGCGATGCCTTCAGGCTGCGCGGGTAGCGGGAGTGGCTTACTGCGGCGGCAGCAAGCCCTTGCGCCGTGCATCGTCGACCACGACCTTCAACACGGTGTTGCCGAAGCTGATCGGCTTGCCGTTGATGTCCGTCGTGGTGAGCTGGGCGAGGTTCCAGAACGCCAGCAGCCGGTTTTCCCGGGTGCGGGCTTCCCAGCGGCCGTGCTGGTAGCGCACGAAGCCAACAATCGCGCCATCGGGCGCGCGCACTTCGATCGTCTGCGGGTGTGCCGCCCCAACCGGCGGCCCAGCCAGTGCCGGGGCCGAGATCACGAGGCTGGCGAGCAGGGCTGCAATCCTGAACATGGTTAACACCATACACCAGGGGCGGCCCCCACGGGAGTCTTGAATCGCAGGCGCGCGCAGGCCATTTCTGGGGCATGGGACGCAGTGAATGGATTCTGATTGGCGTCATGCTGGCGATCGCGTTTGCCGCGATGCTGAGCGGCGGCGCACTCGATGGCACGCCGCTTGGTCTGCTGCTGGCCGGCGAACCGTTGCCGGAGCGGGCACCGATGGACGGCACTATGCAGATCATGAGCGCCATCCTGACCCTGGCTGCCCTGGTGTTCATCTTGTCGCAGATGCTGCCCGCCCAGCGCGCGTTTCTGCGCACCGGATCGATCGTCTTGTTGGCGGCCGGTCTGCTCTACGCGATCTTCGACAGCGTGTGACCCTCGCGGACGCTTGACCCCAGCCTCAGAATGCCTATGTGATCAACCATGCGGTGTTGATCACTGCTGACGGATGCCGTCCGGGTCCGTCCAAACCGCCTCGTGCGCTCGCCTCTTTGGGAGGGACGCTTCGGATGACCCGAATGTCGATCTTGTCGAGCCCGTTTCTGTTGGGCTTTGACCAGGTGGAACGCACTCTCGACCGCATCGCCAAATCGGCCGGCGAGGGCTATCCGCCCTACAACATCGAACAGTTGAGCGAAGACTGTCTGCGCATCACGCTGGCCGTCGCGGGGTTTTCCCGCGCTGACCTCGCGATCCAGATCGAAAACAATCAGCTGATCATCCGCGGCAAACAGCAAGACGACAGCAACCGCGTGTTCCTGCACCGCGGCATCGCCGCCCGTCAATTCCAGCGCGCCTTCGTGCTGGCCGATGGGATGGAGGTGGTCGGTGCCGAACTCGACAACGGCCTGCTGCACGTCGACCTGCGTCGCCCGCTGCCCGAAGTGAAAGTGCGCACGATCGAGATCAAGGGCGGCGCCAAGCCGACGCGCGCGACCAAAGCCGCGATCGAGTTGGAGCCGGAGAAGTCGTAACCCCTGATCCGTTCGCTCATCTGTGAGGAACTGACCCATGCAGCACACCCAACGCGCCCACACCCTGTCCAACGACGCCTTCGCCGCCCTCGGGCTTGGTGCGACCGCCTATGTCCGGCCAGCCGTGATCCAGGGCCACACGGCTTACACCATCCACACAGTCGACGGCGCGCAGATCGGCCAAGCGCCCTCCCGCGCGCTCGCCTTCGCTGCGATCATTCAGCACGAGCTGGAACCGGTGGACGCGAACTAACCCCTCACCCTACCGCCGCTGCATGCGGTTGATGGTGTCGATCAAGGCATTCACGTCGACATCATTGACCAGCACGCGCCCATCGGGGGCGACGTCGATCCGGTAGTCCAGCCGGGACTTGCCGCCCTCAGCCGGTCCCGGCCGGCCCGCACCGCGCAGCAGCTGCAAGACGAGGGCTGCTTGCGCGGCCTTCGGGTTGTCGCGCATCTGGTTCAGGCGATTGATCGCGCCTTCCATGTTGCGCACGCTCACCTCCACCGTGTCCGGTCCGACCGGGCGGGTTTGGGCCAGCGATTCGGTAGCGGGGACGGCGAGGCACAACGCAGTCGCAGCAGCAAGCAGGCGGGTCGACATGGGCAAAACGCTCCAAGAGTGGGGGGCCGCCCCAGCATCATGGCTCGTGGGGCGAAAGCGTGGCGAGACGTCTCTTGCCTGATCGCGCGTTGAATGCACAGTACCGCCCGTGAGCGATCGGCGGGTTACGGCCGTGCTAGGCCCAACCAACACCGGCAAAACCCACCTCGCGATTGAGCGCATGGTGGGCCATCGCACCGGCATGATCGGATTTCCGCTGCGCCTGCTCGCGCGCGAAAACTATGACCGCATCGCCGCCGCCAAGGGCGTTGGCACAGTCGCCCTGGTCACGGGCGAAGAACGCATCGTGCCCCAGGGCGCGCGCTGGTTCGTCTGCACAGTGGAAGCGATGCCGGTCGACCGACCGGTTGAGTTCCTCGCGGTCGATGAAGTGCAGCTGATCGCTGACAGCGACCGCGGCCATGTCTTCACCGACCGGGTGCTGCGAGCCCGCGGCATGTCGGAAACCATGCTGCTGGGATCAGAAGCCGCCAAGCCCGTGCTGCAAGCGCTGATCCCGGACCTGGAGGTGATCACCCGGCCGCGCTTCTCCAAGCTCACCTACGCCGGACCGAAGAAACTCTCCCGCCTGCCGCGCCGCTCCGCCGTGGTCGCGTTCTCGGCGGCGGAAGTCTACGAGATCGCCGAACTGATGCGCCGCTCGCGCGGCGGCTGTGCGGTTGTGATGGGGGCCTTGAGCCCGCGGGCGCGCAACGCGCAAGTCGCCATGTACCAGAATGGCGAGGTCGATTTTCTGGTCGCCACCGACGCGATCGGCATGGGGCTCAACATGAGCCTCGACCACGTCGCCTTCGCCAAACTCTCCAAGTTCGATGGCCACCGGCCGCGCCGGCTGACGGCCGCCGAAATCGCCCAGATCGCTGGCCGCGCTGGGCGTTATCAAAACGACGGCACCTTCGGCACCACGCCGCACGCGGGCGAGCTCGATGCCGAGATCATCGATCAGGTCGAAAACCACAGTTTTCCGCCGCTGACGGATATCTACTGGCGCTCGACGGACCTCGACATGCGCTCGGTCGGTGGCCTGTTGCGCAGCCTGGAAGCTGGCCCGCCGATGCGCCTGATGCAGCGCAAGCGCGATGCCGAAGACCACCAAACCTTGGCGCTGCTCGCCCAACAAGAAGAAGTGACCTCACGCGCCCAAGGCCGGGCGTCGGTCAGCCTCCTGTGGGAAGCCTGCCAAATCCCGGATTTCCAAAAGACCCTGTCGGACACCCATGTCGGTTTGGTGCGCCAGATCTTCCTGCATCTGACCGGCCCGACTGCCAAGCTGCCGCGCGACTGGGTCGATGGCGCGCTGGAGCGCTTGGACAAGATGGATGGCGAGATCGACACGCTGTCCAACCGCTTGGCGCAAGTGCGGACCTGGACCTACATCTCCCACCGCAGCGGCTGGGTTGCTGGCGCGGATACCGTGGTGGAGCGCGCACGCAGCATCGAAGACCGCCTGTCGGACGCGCTGCACGAACGCTTGACCCAGCGCTTTGTCGATCGCCGCGGCGCCTTCTTGGTTAGGCGTCTGGCGGACAAGGCCGAACTGTTGGCGGGCGTTGGCCGCGATGGTGTCGTGGTGGTCGAAGGCCACCCGGTCGGCAAGCTCGCCGGCCTTAGCTTCCGGCCAGACCCGGTGGATGACCCGGAAGCTGCCCGGCGCTTGATGTCGGCTGCGCGCCGCGCCCTCGGGCCGGAACTGGCGCGCCGGGTCAAACGCCTGCTGGGTGCCGCCGAAGAGGCGATTTCCGTCTCTGCCGACGGCGTGCTGCTGTGGCACGACGGCGAGGATGCCTGGCCGATCGCGCGGCTGAAAGCCGGCACCAGCATCCTCACCCCGACGGCCGAGGTGCTGGAGAACGACTTGATTGCGCCGCGCGACCAGCAGCGCTTGGCACGTCACCTCGATGGCTGGTTGAAGCGCTGGGTGGAGGCGTGGCTGCGGCGCTTGTTTCAGCTGTCCCGCGCGACGCTCACCGGCGTCGCCCGCGGTTTGGCGCACCAGCTGGTCGAAGCGCTCGGCACCATCGACGTGAAAGCCGTCGGCCAGGCCGCGAGCGCACTGACCTTGGAGGAACGCGCAGCCCTCACCCGCCTCGGCGTGCGCTTCGGGGTCGAGACGATTTACCTCGACCAGGCCCTCTCGCCACGCACGATTGGTGTGAAGGCGTTGTTGGCGTCGGTCGCGCTCGGCCTGCCGCCACTACCCGCACCGGCGGCTGCTAGTGTGCCGGTCGACCCCGCCGTGCCCGATGCCTGGTACCGCGCGATCGGTTATCGCTGCCTCGGCCCGATTGCGCTCCGGGTCGACCGGCTGGAGAAAGTCGCCCACAGCCTGCGCGGGGCGGCCAAGCCTTCGGGCACCGCACAGCCCGACGGGTTTGCGGACCTCGCCGGCTG
>JAAFHH010000033.1 GCA_013297545.1 Alphaproteobacteria bacterium | reverse complement strand
CTGGTGCCGATCGACAGTTTGCGCGATCAAGCCCGCGAAGCGCTTTAAACGAGGCGGGCGGCAGACATCGCGTCGGTAATCGCCTGGCCAAGTGCCGCCCGCGCGTCTGCAGCGGTCTCTGGCGGGCGTGGCAGGGAGCGCGCGGCTTTGGCGAGCCCCTCCATGCCGATGTTGGCCAGCAAGCCCGCGAGCCCGTGCACCGCGTCGCGAAACAGCTTGGTATCCTGGGTCTGATCGGCCGTCGCCAGCCGGCCCATGAGATCGGCGATCGCAGTATCCGCACTGTCGAGCAGCGCCTGGTAGCCGGACGGCCCCATGACTTTCGCGAGACCGGCGAGCCGGGCGCGATCGATCGGATCAGCCCCAGTCATCGTCGAGCGGTGACGTGGCGGCGTGGAAGTCTGGCGCGTCGGGGCGCATGGCGCTGCCCGGCACTTCCTCCTCCTCCGGCATCACGAACGGCTGCGACAGGCGGTTCCAGTACGCCATCCCGGCCTTGGTGATGCCGACATAGCTGCCGGACGCGCCATCGCCGCGGATCGCCACGCATTCCTGGCGCACCAGCGACTGGATCACGCTGTTGTCAAACCGCACGCGCTGGAATGCCCAGGTCGGTGGGCTTGTGGGGGCGGCGCGCAAGGTCACACCAGTCGCCAGCAAGAACAGGCAGCGTTCCTCCTGCACCAGCTGGTGGTTCGCGCGCTTCGAGGTCATGTCCTGCCATTCGGACTTGATGCGCGTCAGCCGGTTCGAGCGCTTCTCGTAGAACGCCTGGCGGTTTTCGATCTCGGCACGCAGGTCGACACCGAGGGTGTGGGCGAGCCACAGCACCTGCATCTGCATGTCCGCCACCACACCGGCGACGGTGGTCGGCGGGGCTTCGGGGTCGCCGCGGCGCAAGTAGAGTTCGGCTGCCTCCGCCATCGGGCCGCCGAGGTTGCCGAGCGCGTAGATCAAGCCGTCGAGCGCGAACTGCACGCGCTGTTCGGTCTCCTCGTCGACTTGGATTGCCTTCAAGTCCTGCTCGTCGAGTTCCATCGCCCGCCGTCGCCCCAATCTGCTGCCCGCCGCGATGCTACACGGGGTCGGGCGGGTATCCTATAGCCCGCAATCCCGGAAGTGCCGGAGCTTGGCCACGTACTCCAGCGGGTCCTTCGGCGTCACCAAGGCGCCCGGCGGGTGGTTGAGCCAATCATAAAGCCGGGTCAGCAAGAACCGCAGCGACGCGCCCTCCGCCAGCAGCGGCAAGGCAGCACGCTCGGCCGCAGACAGCGGACGGGTCGCCTCGTAGCCCGCGATCATCGCCGCCGCACGCTCCGGCGCCCAGGTCCACCCAGGCGCGTCAAAACACCAGGCGTTGAGCGCAACCGCGAGGTCGTAGGCCAGGATGTCCCGGCAGGCGAAGTAGAAGTCGATCAGGCCGGACAGCGCGTCATCGAGGAAGAACACGTTATCGGGGAACAGATCGGCATGGATGATGCCGGTCGGCAGGTCTTGCGGCCAGGCGGCCTCCAAGTGGCGCAGCGCTGCGGCAAGTTCTTGGGCGAGGCCGGGGGCGACTTCGTCAGCGCGCGCGGCGGTTTTCGCCACCAGGTCTTGCCAGCCCGCGACCGAGAGTGCGTTCGCGCGGTTGCCCGTGAAACCGCTCCCCGCCTCGTGCAACTGGGCAAGGGCGGCCCCCACCGCGGCAGCGGCCGGCAGTGTGGGTGTCGTGATCGCCCGGCCTTTGAGAAAACTGACAATCGTCGCCGGCCGGCCGTTGAGGCTGCGCAAGGCCGCACCATCGCGCCCGGCGATTGGCAGCGGGCAGCTCAAGCCCCGCGCCGCCAGATGATCCATCAGACCAACGAAAAACGGCAGATCGGCCGGATCGACGCGCTTTTCGAACAGGGTGAGGATGTAGCGGTCCCGCGTGGTGTCCAGCAGGAAATTGCTGTTCTCCACGCCCTCGGCGATCGGCGTCAGGCCAGCCAGTGCGCCGATATCGTATTCCGTCAGGAACGCAGCCGCTGCCTGCGGTTCAACCGGTGTATAGACCGCCACTAGGACACCAGTTGCTTTGGCAGTTTGAACACCACGTCTTCGGTGGTCACCACCACTTCTTCGATGGTGAGGGTGAACCATTGGCCGAGTGTCGCCAGCAGTTCATCCACCAGCACTTCCGGCGCTGACGCACCCGCCGTGATCCCGACAGTCGCCACGCCGCGCAGCAGGGCTGGATCGAGATCCCGGCCGCGCTGGATCAAGTGGGACCGCGCACAGCCGGCACGCGCCGCCACCTCGACCAATCGTTTCGAATTCGAACTGTTTGGTGCGCCGATCACCAGCAGCGCGTCGCAGCGCGCCGCGATCGCCTTCACCGCGGCTTGGCGGTTGGTGGTCGCGTAGCAGATGTCTTCTTTCTTCGGCCCATGCAGGCCGGGAAAGCGTTGGTGCAGGATCGAAACGATCTCCGCCGTGTCATCAACCGACAAGGTGGTTTGGGTGACGTACGCCAGCTGATCCGCCGGCACATCGACTGTGAGGGCCTGCGCCTGATCCGCATCTTCCACCAGCACGACCGCGCCCGGCGGCAGCTGGCCGATCGTGCCGATCACTTCGGGATGGCCGGCGTGGCCGATCAGGATCACCAGGTGGCCGGCGCCGTGGTGATGTTCGGCTTCCCGGTGGACTTTGGATACCAGCGGGCAGGTCGCATCCAGGTAGACGAGCTTGCGCCGTTCGGCTTCGGCCGGCACCGCTTTCGGCACGCCGTGGGCGGAGAACACCACCGGCGCATCGGCCGGCACGGCGTCGAGTTCCTTGACGAAGATCGCCCCCTTCGCCTCCAGGCTTTCGACCACGAAGCGGTTGTGCACGATCTCGTGGCGGACATAGACCGGCGCACCGTAGCGTTCGATCGCGCGCTCAACGATCTGGATCGCCCGGTCGACACCGGCGCAAAAGCCGCGCGGGCCGGCGAGCAGCACAGTCAAAGCAGGAGGGGCGGCGGCTTCGGGCATGGACGGGGTCCGAGGGGTCGCTTAAGGTCGGGGCACGCTAGAGTGCCCGCAACCGAGTGGCAAGGAACGAGACGATGCAGGTCTGGGGTGGTCGTGTGCTCGCGGTCGCGATGATGACGGTGCTGGCCGGGTGCTCGTCCCTGTTCGGGTCGAGTGGCGATGATGCTGCGGCCCCCGCGTGTCCAGAAGTGGGCATCCTGCGCGAAGGCAGCCGGCTGGAGCGCTTCCGCAATGACAGCCGCGACCCGTCCGATCTGGTCCTGCAAGTAGGCGTTGAGCGCTACACCGGCGAATGCCGCTTTGACCGCCGCGGCCGCGCGGTCACGGTGGACCTCAACTTGGTATTCGCGGCCACCCGCGGGCCGGCCGCCCCAGAACGCACGGCGAGCTTCGACTACATCGTCGCGATCGTCGACCAGGATGGCCGCGTGCTGGCGCGCCAGCAGCTGCAATCGGACCTCGTGTTCGCGCCGAATCAGACAAGGGTTGGCGTGTTCGAAGAGTTGACCCAGGTGATCCCACTCGCCGGTGGCCGACCGGCGTCGAGCTACCAGATCCTGGTCGGCCTCGCGGTCACCCGCGCTGAGGCCGAACGCAACACCACCCGGCGCTAGATGCCGTTGAAACCGGAAGTGATGGTCTGCGTGAACCGCCGGTTCGGCGGCACCAAGCCATCGTGCGCCGAACGCGGCAGCGAGGCTCTCGCCCGCGCAATCGAACAGGCGTTGGCGGAGGCTGGCCTCACCGTGCCAGTCACCCGTTCGGTCTGCCAAAACTTCTGCCTGGAAGGCCCGGCCATGCGCGTGCTGCCCGGCCCGATCATCTTCAAGGCGATGACGCTGGAGCGGGTGCCGGAGGTGGTGGCGGCGGTCGCACGACAATTCGGCTGACCAGTTCGGCGATGTTGCGCACGCCGAGCTTGGCGCGCGCCCGCGCGACACAGGCTTCCACCGTGCGCGGCGAAAGGCCAAGGGTGCGCGCCATGTCCTTTGCGGTCTTGCCCTCGCAGGCGAGCAGCGCGACATCCCGTTCCCGGCGGGAGAGCGACGACAAGTCGAAGCGGGCGGACAAGTCGCTGATCGCCCACACCGCCTTGGCAAACGGATCGGCCGTCAGCGACCGGCCGGAGAAGTGGCACCAGAACAGGCTGCCATCGCGCCGGGCCATCACCCGCTCGTCTTGGTAGACGCCGGACGCCAGCATCGCCTTGTGGCCGGCCGCCCCAATGCGTTCAAAATCACTCAGCGAGGGGTAGAGCACGGCAAAGCTCTGGCCCGCGAGTTCAGCCGGCGTGTAGCCGAACATGCGGCCGAGCGTGTCGTTCGCCCGGCGGATGATCCGGTGCTCGGAATAGATGATGCCAATCGGGGCGGCGTCGAACGCCAGCAGGGTTAGATCGTCGGTCATCGCATCCCCCGGTTGGCGTGGTCTTACGCTCTTGTTGGTTGGGGTCGGGCCGGGAAATGCTAGCCGCCAGGGGAGGGTAAGAGAAGCCTGATGAACATTGCCCTGTGGCTCGCCCGTGCCGCGCTACGCACACCCGATGCACCTGCCCTCTACGCGGGGGATCGCCTGGTTGCATCCTACGCTGAGTTCCGCGACCGCGTGGCGGGCCTCGCGGCCGGGTTGGCCGCGCGCTATGCCATCGGCCCCGGCACCCGGGTCGCGATCTTTGATCGCAACTCGCCGGCCTACCTTGAGGTGATGTTCGCGGTTTGGTGGGCGGGTGCGGCCGTGGTGCCGATCAACGGCAAGCTGCACGCCCGCGAAGCCGAGGTCATCTTGGCCGATGCCGATGTGGCGCTGGCCGTGGTGGCGGGCGACCAGATCGCGGCGCTTGCGGCCCACTGTCCGCTGATCAGCGTGACGGATCCCGCGTTCCAAGCGCTCTACGCGCCACCCGCGGCCGAGCTTGTGGCTGCGGGCGCGGAGGATCTCGCCTGGTTGTTCTACACCTCTGGCACCACCGGGCGGCCGAAGGGCGTGATGCTCGGCCACGGGCAGCTCGCCGCCATGAGTTATGGCTACCTCGTGGATGTCGACCAAGTGTACCCCAGCGACGGCGCCCTTTACGCCGCCCCGCTCTCGCACGGCGCGGGTCTCTACGCACCTGTCCATGTGCTGAAGGGGGCGCGGAACATTGTGCCGGCATCCGGCGGGTTCGATGCGGCCGAAGTGGTCGACCTCGCGACCACGCTCGGCAACCTCCACCTGTTCGCCGCCCCCACCATCGTCCGACGCTTGGTCGATCACGCCAAGCAGACCGGCTGGGACGGCAGCGGGGTGCGCACCATCGTCTATGGCGGCGGGCCGATGTATCTGGCGGATATCGAGGACGCGGTTGCCACCCTCGGCCCCCGCTTCGTGCAGATCTACGGCCAGGGCGAAAGCCCGATGACCATCACGGCGCTCGCGCGCGCCGATATCGCAGACCGAACACACCCGCGCTGGCGTGAGCGCTTAGGCTCGGTGGGTGTTGCGCAAGCGTGCGTCGAGCTCCGCGTCGCGGACGAGACCGGGGCCACCCTGCCGCCGGACCAAACCGGCGACGTGCTGGTGCGCGGCAGCCCGGTCATGCAGGGCTACTGGCGCAACCCCAAGGCCACCGCTGAGACGCTACGCGACGGCTGGCTGTGGACCGGTGACCTCGGCAGCCTCGACGCCGATGGCTATCTGACCCTGAAAGACCGCTCCAAAGACGTGATCATCTCCGGCGGCAGCAACATCTACCCGCGCGAGGTCGAAGAAGTGCTGCTGCAGCACCCCGATGTGGCCGAAGCCGCCGTGATCGGCACCCCCAGTGCCGAGTGGGGTGAGGATGTGGTCGCGTTCGTAGTGGCACGGGCGGGGGCGGCGCTGGACCCAGCCGCCCTCGACGCACACTGCCTGCAGTCAATCGCCCGCTTCAAGCGCCCGAAGCTCTACCGCGTGGTCGAGGCGTTGCCGAAGAACAACTACGGCAAAGTGCTGAAGACAGCGCTCCGGCAGCTCGCCTAAAGGGTCGCCTCCGCCCGGCGCAGCGCGGTTTGGAAGTCGGCCAGCGCCTTAGGGCGATCGGCATCCGCGACATCGCCCGTGTACGCCGCCGAGAAATCCGCCCGGCTGGTATGCACTTGGATGCGTTCTTCCAGAATGAAGCGCTGGGCGCCGACCAACGCGCCGCTGCCGGCGAGCTGGACCAGTTTCAGCACCCGCAGGCGGAATGGCTGGGCCGCGTCGTCCAAGCGATCGAAGATCTTGGTCTGTTGAACGAAGCCATCCTGCAAGGCCGAAAGCTCCGCCATATAGCGTTCTCGCCGGCTTTCCGGCACGCGCGTCTGGGCGCGGATTGACCGCCACGCACCCGCGACGTGGGAGAGCCGGATGTGGGGCGGCAGCTTGATTGGCGTCGCCTGATCCATCGTGGCGCCGGCGGCCATGATGTCGTCGAGCCGCATGATCAGGTCTTTCTCGAATTCCTGACCAACCACGCTATCCAGCAGGGAGCAGATGAAAATCACCCGGTGGCAGAGCGATTCAAACATCCGGCAGCTCTGCAGCACCGCATTGCGCCGGCCGGTCGCCCCACCTTCGGGGATGAAGCGCTGGTAGCCAAGCGCAACCGCAGCGGCGACATCCGGCCCGCCACCAAACCCGGTTGGCCGCATCAGTTTCGCGATCAGATCGCGGTAGGCGGCAGCTTGGTTGTCTTCCGCGCCAAAGGTCAGCTTCTGGCGTCCGCCCAATTGGCGCGACAGGAAGCTCAGCAGCGCCGCACGGGTCTCCGGCAGGCTCGGGTGGTTGGAGAGCCGCGAGAGGGTTTCGGTGGAGCTTGGAATCACCTCGCCATCGGCCTTCAAGCGGCCTTCGACCAGCTCGATCAGGGTCATCATCGCGCGCGCCAAGTCCGGCTGGCGGCCGAGCAGATCGCGCATCGCTTCGGGCGGTGCGCACAAGTCCGCGACGATTTCATCGAGCGCTGCCAACAGCTCCGCGTCCTGGGTTTTCTCAACCTCCGCCAGCAGCCAATCGAGCTTGCCGATCCAGGACCGTTCGCCGGACAGCTTGCGCGCCAGCACGACCCGGATGTAGAGGCCGCGCTTGTCGCCCGCGCGCGTGACCGTCGCCCACGCCTGTGCCAGATCGACACCGTCCTTGATCTCCGGCAGGCCGTTCGCCTGGTTGGCGTCGCGGATCAGCGCTACTTGGGTGTTGATCAAGTCCCACAGCGCAGCATTGCGCTTCTGCTGGTCTTCCTTGCGGTCGCGCGCGTGGATCGCTGCGATCTTGCCGACCGAGGCTGGCACCAGGGTCTCGTAGTCCATCGCTTTCTTGAGTTCGCGGAAATTGTAGATCAGTTCGCTTGGTGTCAGCGTCTGCTTGTCGAGCCATTGGCGCAGCACGCGCGAGACGGCCAGGCGCCCGGGGCCTTGGACCAGCTCGCCCGGGGCCTCACAAAAGCCGGCCTCTTCGATGGCGGAGGGGCGAATGGCTTCATTCTTCACCACCTCCTTCATCTGTTCGAACACCACCTTGGTGTTCTCGCGCCCGCCGAGGCCAATCCATTCCTTGATGATGCGCACGCCACCGATCGTCGGGTTCGCCATTTTCTCAGCGACGATTTTCTGCGCGTCCCGTTCCGTGCCGGCATTGCCACTGGTGACCCAGTGATCAACTTGAAATACCTGGATCTCGAAGTGTTCTTTTTTCGCGACCATCCCGTGGCGCCCCCAGCTGCTCGGCGCCCATTTATAGACCGAAATGCAGGAGGGCTGGCAATGCGCTGGCGTCAGCCGAGCACGGTCGCCTTACACCACCAGTGCGGATGCAGGGCTGTAAGGGTCGCAGCCGCGGTGGCTGGATCGTCCAGCAGGGCAAAGCAGGTGGCGCCACTGCCTGACATCGCCGCGGCGCGCACACCCGGCAGCGCTGTGAGCGCGCTGAGCACCCGGGCGATCTCAGGTGCTAACGCGATCGCCGCCGCCGTCAAATCATTGCCGCCATCGAGGACAAGCTGCGCCAGGGTGCTGGTCAGCGGCACCTCGATCGGCGGGCTGAACGCGCCGGCACCGGCGCGGAACACCGCCGCCGTCGGCACCGCGACGCCGGGATTGACCAACAGGGCCGGGGCCGCCGGCAGGGTGAGTGGCTGCAGCACCTCCCCAATCCCAGTCATCCGGCAAGAGTGGCTCGCCAAACACACCGGCACATCGGCGCCGAGCCTGGCGCCCAACGTCGCGAGATCCACCGACGCGCCCCAGAGCTCCTGCAGCAGCAGCAAGGTCGCCGCCGCATCAGCCGACCCGCCGCCGATACCGGAGGCGAGGGGTAGGTGTTTTTCCAAGGTGATCGCGACATTGGGTGTGCGGCCGAGATCCGCTGCCAGCAGGTTCGCTGCGCGGGTCACCAGATTATCGTCGCCAGCACTGAGGCCGTCGGCAAACGGCCCGGTGATCGTGAGCGAGAAGGCGCGAGCCGGCTCGACGGTGAGCCAATCCCCGATATCGGCAAACGCCACTACGCTGTCCAGCAGATGATACCCATCATCGCGCCGCCCGGTGACGCGCAGGGAAAGATTCACCTTGGCCCGGGCGAGACGACGCATCAGCTCGCACCAACACACCCCTCCCCCCGCAGATCGTGCGGGCAGCCGCGCGGTATCGAGCGGCAAAGGCAGGAGAGAGCAACAGCGACACTACAGCCCGTTGGCGAGCTTCTTGTCGATCTGGGCGCGCAGCTCGGCGTCTGCGTCGAACGAGAGCGCGCGGCGCCACTGGAAGCGCGCCTCCAACTGGCGGCCGACTTTCCACAGCGCGTCGCCCAGATGGTCGAGGATGACGGCTTCGGTTGGCTTCAGCTCGACAGCGCGCTCCAGCCACTCGACGGCTTTGGGATAGTCGCCCAGCCGGTAGTAGGCCCAGCCCAGACTGTCGACGATGTGGCCGTCGCGCGGGCGCAGCTCAACGGCGCGTTCGACCATGCGCTTGCCCTCATCGAGGTTCACGCCCTGGTCGATCCAGGAATAGCCCAGATAATTCAGCACCATCGGCTGATCCGGCTGCAGGGCGAGGGCTTGCTTGAAATCCGCCTCCGCCCGCGGCCAATTCTTGGAGCGCTCGAGCGCGATGCCGCGGGTGAACAGCAAGAACCAATGGCGCTGGGTCGGCATGCCGATGCGCTGCATGGCGCCATCGTAGGCGGTGATCGCCTCCGCCCAGCGTTCCTTGCTGCGATAAAGATCACCCAACCGCGCCAGCGGGTCGTAGCGATCAGTCCGCTCGGCCGCGAGGCTGGAGAGTTCGGCTGCCGCCCCGTCGACATCGCCGAGCTCCGCCCGGTTGGCAGCGATCTTGAGCCGTGCCGACCAGCGCACCGGGGCTGCCTGCGGGATCGCGGCGAACACCGTGTTGGCCGCAGCGCGCTGGCCGCGATCTTCAATCACGTCGCCCAGCAAGAACAGCATCACCGGATCATCGGGGCGCAAGAACAAGGCGTAGCGCACGAACAGCAGCGCCAGGTCGTGGCCGGCCTCATCCGCCTGCAGCAGGCTGGCGAGGTCATAGAACGCCTCCGCCATGCCGCCGGCGAGCGTGGTGATCGGCGCGGCCGGTGGCTGGCCCGTGCGGGCGCGCGCCAAAGCGGGCTGCACCAGATCCGGATCGCCGCCGCGCTGCAGTTCGGTCTGATAGATCTCCGTCGCTTCGACACCGCGGCCCTGGCGTTCCAGGAAATGGCCAAGCTTGGAGGCAATCCGCCAGCCAGGACGCGCGCCACTGGCAGCCGACCGGTAGGCCGCTTCTGCTGCGGCCAGATTGCCAGTCCAATCGCGGATCATCGCGATGTGCAGCGACCGGAACGGGGCGAGCGCATCGCCAAATTCGGCGAGTGCCGGCTCCACCCCATCGGTGCGGGCTGCCCCCTCGACCCAGGCGCGCGCGAGACCCGTTGCCAGACGGGCGGCGATCAGCCGGGTCTGTTGGCGGCGCGGATCACCTTCGCCGCGCGCCATCACGGTTGCAGCGTCGACGGCGTCGAGCGCGCTGCGGGTCGCAGCGGCATCGCCTGTGCGGGCGGCGACCAGGGCGCGCAGCAGGGCTGCTTCAATATTGGCGCCGTCGGCACTGGCGCGCTCCGCCAGCGGCACGGCATCAGTCCAGCGCCCATCCAAGGCGAGCGCCATGAAGGCGCGGCGCTGCAGGTCGCGGTTCATCGGATCGAGTGCCAGCGCGCGCGCGAACGCATCGGCCGCAGCCGTGCTGTCTTTCTGGCGTTCAGCGTGCAAGCCCGCGAGCAGGGCACTCGCGAACGGGGGTTGGGTTTGCGCCGTAGCGGGTAGGGCAAGCAGCACAGCGGCTGCGAAGAAGTAGCGATGCATGAGTGGAGCCTACGGCGTTTCTGACCCAGGGGAAACCACCTCGACCGCGCGGGCGGGGTCATAACCGCGCGGCGTATAGACACGCAAACCCGTCGGTGTGGCGAAAACACGGCTGGCGCTGGAGCCGACCATGACGAGGGTCAGCATATCGACCGTGGCCGGATCGAACGCAGCCAGCGTCGTCACCACCACCCGTTCGCCCGGCCGGCCGAGATCGCGGCAGGTCGCAATCGGTGTCGTGGGTGGGCGGTGATCGCGCAAGATCGCAATCGCGCGGGCGAGCTGCCAATCGCGCCGTTCGGAGCGCGGATTGTAGAACGCAACCACAAAGTCACCCGCCGCTGCTGCACGCACCCGCTGCTCGATCGCGGGCCAGGGGGTCAGCAGGTCGGACAGCGAAATCGCCGCGAAGTCATGGCCGAGCGGTGCGCCCAGCCGAGCGGCCGCCACCTGCATGGCACTCACGCCCGGCAGCACGGCGACCGTCACGCCACGCCAGGCGGGGTCTGCCACTTGATCCAACAGCTCCATCACCAAGGTGGCGAGCGCGTAAATCCCGGCATCGCCGGAACAGACCAGACACACGCGCTTACCCGCCCCCGCGAGATCGAGGGCCGCGCGCGCGCGCTCCGTCTCCGCCCCCAGACCCGTCTCAAAGCGCGGGGTGCTGGGGATCAGATCCGCGACCAGATCGAGGTAGAGGCCGTAGCCGACCACCGCATCGGCTGCCTGCAGGGCAGCTGACACCTCGGCGGTGCGCGTCGCAGCATCGCCAGGGCCGATGCCGACCACAGTCAGCTGACCGGGCGCACTGCCGATGGTGCTGGGATCAAGGATGTGATCGGCCACCGCGACCGCAAGTGTGGCACCGCGGTCTTTGCGCTTCTCCACGATCAATCGCCCGCCGGTCGCGGCCAGCGCTGCCGCTTCGGCGACCGACGGCGTGCCGGTTTCCGCCAGCACCCGCGGCGATGGGTTCGGCACGGCCTCGCGGGCAAGCCGATCGGCTGGCAAAAACCTAGCAGGCACCCGCAGGTGCGCGGCGAGTGCGTGCACCGCTGGCTCGTCGCGCTTCAAGTCGATCGACACCACCACCCCAACCGCCGCCGGCACGATCGCCACGGCGGCCAGTTCGCGGTCAACAAACGCAATCAGCTCGGCCGGTGGCAGCCCGCGTTCAGTGCCGACGCCCAGCGCAAGCACGCGCGGATGCAGACCGAGCTCGCCCGCTGGCGGGGTCGTCCAACCGACGGTCACCCGGGCCGGTGGGTCGCGCGGCAGGTCCGGCCAGCCATAGTCCGGCCCGCTGACGCCGACCGGCTGACCCGCCACCAGGTCCGCCAGCACCGCCGTGCGCGGCCCCGCACCGATGGTCCAGCCGGGCGGCGGATCGTCCAGCGCCGTACCGCTGCCGAGGTCACTCGCCGTCGTGATCGCCGGGGCGATACCGAGCAGATCGGCGATCTGGCGCGCCAAGCGGTTGGCACCGTGATGCCCGCCGATCAGCGGCACCACGGCCGAGCCGTCTTCGGCGAGCGCCAGCACCGCCGGCTCGCGCTGCTTGTCGGTCAACAGGGGTGCGAGGGCACGGATCACGATGCCGGCCGCGCACACCGCGACAATCGGCCGACCGGCTTGGAACACGCCCTGCAGGTGGGCAAGCGTCTCCGTGAATGCGATCGGCGCATTGGTGCGGTGCTGCAGGCCATGCACCTCCGCACCCGGCAATGCTGCTGCCAGCCGGGTCGCCAGCGCGGCACCCGCCGCGGTAAGCGCAACAAAGACGGTCATCCGAGGGCTGTCCCGCGCCGGTGCACCAGCGCCATCGCGAAGTAGGGCGCCTCGAGCGGGGCGTCCGCCAACGGCAGCAGCCGTTCTTCGCCCAAGGTCGCGCGCTCGACATAGTGGCTGACGGCGAGCAGGCCCAACTGCTCCAGCACACGGCGCACCTTCGCCATGTGCCGGCCGAGCTTGAAGATCGCCGCCGCGTCGGTGTTGGCCAGCCGCGCGGCCAGTGCCGCTTCCGGCAAGGTCGCTGGCAGCACGGTCAGCACATCTTCACGCGCGGCGAGTGGCAGCCCGAGGCGCGCGGCACAGGCCATCATCGACGACACGCCGGGCACCACTTCGACCGGGTAGCGGTCCGCCAGCCGGCCCCAGAGGTACATGAAACTGCCGTAGAAGAACGGGTCGCCCTGGCACAGCACGGCGACGTCGCGGCCGGCATCCAACTCTGCGGCAATCGCGATCGCGGCTGCATCGTAGACCTCTTGCGCCGGATCGCGGCGGACATCCATCGGCACCGCGATCGGCAGCTCAACCTGGCCGGTGGTCAGGTAGGGGGCGGCGATCCGGCGCGCGAAACTGTCGCCGCCCTCCGCCGCCGGGTAGGCGACGACCGGGCAGGCGCGCAGCAAGCGCAGCGCCTTCACGGTGATCAGCTCTGGATCACCCGGGCCGAGGCCAAGGCCGTAGACTCGCCCGGTCATGGTTTAACCACCCGGATTTGCGTGATCGGCATCGCCGGTTTCCAGCCCAAGTGCGGGCCAACTGCCACCGCGCGCGCCGTGGCAATCCGCGTCAGTTCCGCCCCCGGCAACCGGGCGTGACGGGTGATCACCGCTTCGCCTTCGAGCGTGACGGCGTTCGCAACCAACCGCCCGCCGGGGCGCAGGGCCTGCCAGCAGACCTCCCACACGCCGGGGGCGGACAGGCCACCGCCGATGAACACCGCATCTGGGGCCGCCAACCCACTGAGCGCCATCGGTGCCGTGCCCAGCACGCGGGTGAGGTCTGGGCAGCCAAGCGTATCCGCGTTGCGGGCAAGCCGCGCCATCCGTTCGGGATCGCGCTCAATGGCGATGGCGTGCGTATCGGGAACGGCACGCAGCCATTCGATCGCGACCGAGCCGTTGCCGGCACCAACATCCCACAGCAGCTCCCCCGGCTGGGGGGCAAGCGCTGCGAGGGTGGCCGCGCGCACTGCGTGTTTGGTCAGCATGCCATCATGTTCGAATGCGTGATCGGGCAGGCCAGGCACGCGGCTTAAGACCACAGTGCCGGGGTCTGGCACTGGTTCGATCGCGAGGGTCACCAGATCGCGGGTGCGCGGGTAGGACCAGGTGGCAGCCTCGCCCTCCAACAGCGCCTGATCGCTGGCGCCTAAGTGTTCGAGCGCGGTGAGGCGACTTGCCCCCCACCCGCGATCGGTCAGCAGGCGTGCGAGTTCCCGCGGGGTCTCGCCATCA
>JAAFHH010000329.1 GCA_013297545.1 Alphaproteobacteria bacterium | reverse complement strand
ATCTGACCATCGGTGAACGCCACGCGCTCCAGCAGGCCAGAGACCCGGGCGCGCACCTCCACCACGTCGGTTGCTTCGAACCGGCCGACGAATTCGTCTTCTTCGGTGATCGGCTTCACGACCGGCTTTGCCACGGTCACTGGCGGCGGGCCGCCGGCCATGCCCATGCCACCGCCGGGCGGCGGGCCACCCATCATGCGGGTCATGTACCAATAGCCGCCACCGATGACACCGACGAATAGTAGCACCCCGACATAGAACAACAGTCGTCTCATGGCCTGCCTCATACCGCCTTTGCGCTTAGGGTTATGAGGTAACAGGTCCGCTGTCCATGGGAAGCTTAGCCGCGCGCATGGCCATGCTGTCGCAGGCGCAACCCTCGGATGTTCCGCTATCGTTCACGATTCCCAGAACCTGATCCTGCTGGCATGATTCCGTCGTCGCCCGATGCTTGCGGAGCTGAGCCCCATGGCCGAGATCGCCACCCTGCCACGCCCGACCGACCCCGGCACTGCCGCGATCGCGCTGGCAGCCGAATTGGCCAAGGTTCCGGCCGACCAGATCCGCGGCCAGGGCCGCAGTGATAAGTTGGTGCGCATCCGCGAGGCGGTTGCCCTGGTCGTGCATATGCTGAGTGCGACCGCCGATGTCGCAACCCCGCTTGGCCGCTCGGCCGGCTGGGTGCAACAGGCCCTTGGCCGTGCGGTCGAACGCTACGGCACCGAGCCGACGTTCAAGGAATTCGTCGATCGCCTCGGCCACGTCATGCAGGCGTTCTGGCTGCAGGGCCGCCTGCTGCTGCCGCAAGCCCCGCTGCCGATCGAGCATTGGCTCGACATCGACCGGCTGCTGCATGCGGAGGTCGACCCCCGCGTCTCGCTCGCCCGCGAGATTGCGCGCGCCCATGGCGAGGTGGAGAGCTTTGCGCTCTGGCTTGTGTGGTCGCACGCCGAAGCGACGGCGCTGCGGGCGGACGTCGCGCGCTGGTGCGAATGCACGCCCGCCGATCTCACCAAGGCCTGGCTTAAGATCAACAGCCTGCGCCACACCGATGCGGCGCTGGCCGAGCGGTGTGCGGCGGCACTCGCGGCCTACGATCAAGCGCTGACCCGCGTGCCGCTCAATCGGTTGAGCGCTTGAACGGCGCGTAGGGGGCAGGCTCAATCCAGAAATCGACAGCGGTCGTGCCAGCGTCGCGAAAGCGCAAGCTGATCACGATGCGGTGCCCGTGTTCGAGCACCCGGGTGAGGCCGATCAGGCGCAGGTGCCGCGCACCCGGGCGCATCGCGATCGGCAGGCGCGGGCCAAAATCGAAGCCATCGGTCACGCCGTTGCCACCATCGTGCAGGCAGAGTTCGATGCGTTGCGCGGCCGCACTGGTCGCGCCGATCAAACGGTCATGGACTGTTCGGCTGCCGATCGGCACGAACGCCCGGGTCTCGCCGGAGGTCGCGGGCAGTACCCAGGCGTGGCCGATCTCGATGCCCTGAAACAGGCTGGAATGGCTGTGGGCGCGGCTGGTGATCAGGGCAGCCGCCGCCCCCAGCAGCGCCCGGCGGTGCATCAGCCGAGCTTTACCGCCGTGCCGTTGATCGACACCATCAGCATACCGTTGGAGGTGCCCAGGACCTGATAGTCGAGGTCGCAGCCGACCACGGCATCCGCACCGATGGCGCGCGCACTCTCGATCAAGTCCGCAGTGGCGGCCTCGCGCGCTTCGCGCAGGCTCTTCTGATAGCCACCAGCGCGGCCCCCGATGATGTCGCGCAAGCCAGAAAACAAATCCCGGAACACGTTGACGCCCATGACTGCTTCGCCCGCGACCATGCCGAGGTAGGCGGTGATCCGACGCCCTTCGACGCCGTCCGTGGTGGTGATCAGCATGGCAACACTCCAACCGGCTGGTTCATTCAGCGGCCTGGGCCACCGGCTTCGACAAGTATTGGCTGACATCAACGCTGTCGATTTGTTCGGGCATCAAGAACCGTTCGGCGTAGGCCGTGTGCAGGTTGTTGCGCAGGAACAAATCGAACAAATCGCTGTCGATGTGCGCATCCTTCTTCATGAAGGACATGATCTTGATCGATTCCGACAAGGTTTTCGGCTTCTTGTACGGCCGGTCGGCAGCGGTCAGTGCTTCGAAGATATCGGCGATGCCCATCATCCGGGCGAGCCAGCTCATCTCGTGGCGCTTCAGTTTGCGCGGATAGCCCGTGCCGTCCATCTTTTCATGGTGACCACCGGCGATTTCCGGCACCCGCTTCAAGTGCTTCGGGAACGGCAGGCTTTCCAGCATCTGGATCGTCAGCACGATGTGATCGTTGATGATCTTGCGGTCTTCATCGTTGAGCGTGCCGCGCCGGATCGCGAGGTTCATCGCCTCGTCGTCGGTGAGCAGCGCGCGGGTCTCATTGGCGATGCTGATCGCCTGCCGGCCGATCGCCTGCATGCGGGCGATCTTGTCATCGGCCATGAACTCGCCGCCGACATTGCATTCGCACAGGAATTTGTAATCGTCGTCGTGCTGGGCGAGCTTGGCGTCGAGCTCGGCTTGGATTTCGGTGTGCTTGTCGGGTTCGGCCAGCATGCGCTTGAGGGCTGCGATCTCGTCGTCGCGCTTCAGGAGTTCCACGCGGGTGCCGACGTCGCCGATCCGGTCGACGATGCGCTCCAGCTTGGTTGCCTTGTCCATGATGTGTACGGGTGTCGTCACCTTGCCGACATCGTGCAGACCACCGGCGATCTTCAGCTCGTACCATTCTTCTTCGTTGATGTCGAAGTCGGCGAACAGGCCTTCCTTTTCCTCAACAGCGCACTGGGCGAGCATCTCGGTCAGCACAGGTACCCGCTGGCAATGGCCGCCGGTGTAGGCGGACTTCGCGTCAACCGCGGCCGCCATCATGTTCATGAAGGCATCGAACAGCATCCGCTGACCTTCGATCAGCTGCTGGTTGTCGATCGCGACCGCGGCTTGGGAGGCGAGTGCTTCGATCAAGGGCACGATCGCCTTGTCGAACGGGATCACCGTCACGCCATCGTCTTGCCGCGAATTGATCAGCTGAATAACGCCGATCACATCGCCCTTGTGGTTCAGCATCGGCACGGTCAGGAACGACTGCGAGCGGTAGCCCATCTTGCTGTCGAAGCCCTTCGTGCCGGAGAAGTCGAAGTTCTCCACATGATAGGCGTCTTCGATGTTGATGGTGCGCTTGGAGATCGCAGCGTAGGCCGACACGTTGTTGAAGTTCGGCTTGCCGTCGCGTTCCAGCGGCACCGGGTAGAACGGGATGGTCTTGCCCGTGGTGCCGCCCATGGCGATGCCAAGGCTGTCGTTGCGGATGATCTTGAACGACAGCATCTGTTCGCGCCGCGCCGTGTTGTGGCCGGCTTCGCCCTTCTTGACCCCGGTCGGGTCTTTCTCGTCCAAGATATAGATGGTCGCACCATCGGCGTTGGTGATGCCTTTGGCACCCAACACGAAGCGTTCCAGCAGCCGGTCGAAATTGCGTTCCGACGACAGCGCAATGCCGAGTTCGATCAGGCTTTCGTAAGCGCTGAGCGGGGCGTAGCCCGGATGATCAGTCTGCGGTGCAGCGGCGACGGTGGACATGGCGACGATCCCTGGCGCGCGATGGGCGGGTTTTGTGCAGTGCCACTCTACTGCCGGCTTTGGGCGCTGGCCAGCGTGATGCGATCAGCGAGGCCATACCAGGCCCCAGCCAGCCGCCCAATCGTGCGACCCGCCCAGCCTTGCGGCAGATAGCGGTGTTTGAGGCCACTCCACACCGGTGGCAGCGGGGCGTGGCCCAGCAACGCTCCCATCGCGAGCACGCCCGCATAGCTCGCAATCGCCACACCGTGGCCGGAAAACCCATGTGCCGCCGCCAAGCCGGGCAGGGGCTGTGCCAGCACCGGCAGGCGGTTGGCCGTGAACGCAATGCTGCCAGACCACGCGTGGCTGAACGCGACCTTGGCCAGATCGGGATAGGTTCGGCGGAGGTGGGGACGCAGTGCCGCTGCGACATCCGCCGGGTGCGAGCCGTCAAACCGCGCGAGCCCGCCGTAGATCAGCCGGCCATCGCCGCTGCAGCGAAAATAGTCCAACAGGTTCGACGTGTCGCTGACTGCGAGCGGATGGGACATCGGCACCCGCACCAAGGGCTCTGTGACTGCGACTGCAGACACCAAGGTCAGGGTGGTGCCTGCGAATCCCCGCCAGAGGCGCTGGTTCGCCCCATCGGCGGCCAGCAGCACGCGATCGGCGGTCACCGTGCCGGCTGCGGTAATCAGCCGAAACGGCCCCGTGCCTTCCAGCCGCAGCACCGGGCTCATCGGGTGTAGGCTCGCCCCGGCTGCAATCGCTTGGCGTGCCAGAGTGTCGGCTAGGCGCGCAGGGTTCAGCTGGCCGCCGCCGGGATCAAACAGCCCACCGTGAAAGCGCGCAC
>JAAFHH010000328.1 GCA_013297545.1 Alphaproteobacteria bacterium | reverse complement strand
CACGCTGCCGAGCATGGCGTTGCGGTTGCGGCAGAACCGGCGCCAGAAGTCGGAGCCCGCAGGCGTGATCGTGTCCGAAGCCACCGTCATCGCTCGGCCCCCACCCGGATGCGCGGATCGATGACGCCGTAGAGGACATCCACCACCAGGTTGATCAGCGCGTAGAACGCTGTGAACAGCATCACCACCCCCATGGTCACGGGGTAGTCGCGCGCGAAAATCGATTGGATCGCAATGCGGCCGAGGCCTGGAATGTTGAACACGGTTTCGATCACCACCGTGCTGGTGATCAACCCGCCGAGGATGATGCCGATCACAGTCAGCACCGGGATCAGCGCGTTGCGCAGCGCATGGCGCCAGACCACCAGCCGGCGCGGCAAGCCCTTGGCGCGCGCCGTGCGGACATAGTCTTGGCTCAGCACCTCCAGCATGAAGGTGCGCGCCAGCCGTGCGATGTAGGCGGCCGGCGGGATTGCCAGCAGCAGAACCGGCATCACGGCCTGGTCCCACCGCCCCCAGCCCGCGACCGGCAACCAACCGAGGGTCAGGCTGAACAGCCAAACAGCGAACGCGGCCAGCGCAAAGTTCGGGATCGACATGCCAGCGACCAGCACCAGAATAACCGCGGTATCCGCCGCCGTGTTGCGGCGCAGCGCGGCAAACACGCCCACCATCAGCCCAAGCGGCACCGCGACTGCAATCGCCGCGAGGGCGAGCAGCGGACTGATCTTGAGGCCATCGGCCAGCACGTCGACCACCGGCACGCCGGGAAAGCGAAACGACAGACCAAGATCGCCCTGCAGCAGCCCCGTCGTATAGGCCCAGAACTGCTGCCAAACCGGTCGGTCGAGCCCGTATTCGGCGCGCAGCTTGGCCGCAAGCGCCACGTCGGCCGACTGGTCCCCCAGCATCACCATGACCGGATCGCCCGGCACGAACCGGTTGGCGATGAAGGTGATGATCACCGCCAACATCAACACCGGGATCAGGCCGAGCAGGCGGCTGACGATGTAGCGGGTCATGCCCGCTGGTCCGCGCCGCCTACTCGATCACCACACCGCCAAACGGCAGGTAGCGGAACGCAGTCAGCTCCACCCCCTTCACGTTCGGGCGCACCAGCGCGATGGTGGAGCGCACGAACAAGCCGCAGGTCCCCCAGTCGTCCATCAACAGCTTTTCCGCCTCGTGGTAGAGCCGGTAGCGCGCCTCATTGTCCGACACTGAGGAGGCCCGGTCGATCACTTGATCGAACGCCGTGTTGACGTAGCGCGGCCGATTGAACGCGCTTTTCGAATGCCACATCTGGGACAGGAAGTAGTAGGCGTCCGGGAACCCAGCACTCCACCCCCAGCTGAAGAACGGCACTTCACCGGCGTTCATTGCACGGATGAAGGTGGTCCGCTCGACGATGTCGACCTCAACCGGCACGTTCAGCACTTGGCGGTATTGATCCGCCAAGTAGGCGACTTCGTTGCGGTTGGGGGCGGTGTTGGCGATTTTGAGCGGCGGCAGGCCCTGCCCGTTCGGGAAGCCCGCTTCGGCGAGCAGGCGGCGTGCGCGCTCCCGGTCATGGCGGATTGGTGGGAACGCCGGATTGTAGCCCGCCACCCCCGGCGCGATTTGGCCGAACAGCGGCTGGCCAGCGCCGCCGAGCAGACCGCGCACCATGCCCTCGCGGTCAAACGCGATACAGAACGCCTCGCGCACCCGCTTGTCGCGGAACGGCGGGTAGAGCGCTTGGTTCATGCCGAGGTAGGTCACTTGCGCGACCGGGGTTTGGCGCAGCATCGGGCGGAACTTGGCGTCGCGCAGCACGCGCCGCGCGGTGTCCCCACCCAAGGTCACCAGTTCCACCTCGCCCGCCTCGAACATCGAGACGGCGGTGTCTTCACTCGGCACGACCAGGAACACCACCTCGGTCGCCTTCGGCGCCCCGCCCCAATAGTCCCGGTGGGCGGCGAGGCGCACTTCTTGGCCGCGCCGCCAATGGACAAAGCGGAACGGGCCGGTGCCGGCGGAGACGGTCTGCCACCAAGTCGGTCCGGCTTTGGCGACGATGCCGCTGTCGACGAACATGAACGGGTAGATCGGGAACAGCACCTCGGGTTCGACGAACCGGACATGCACGGTCAGATCATCGATCACGGTGACGCCGGCCAATTCTTTCGCCTCGCCCTTCTGCATGGCATCGGCACCGACGATCTTCTTCAAGTACTGCAGCTGCAGTCCGGCGCGCGATCCCGGTGTCAGCAGTTGTTCGAAGGTGAACTTGACATCGCGCGCGCCAAACAGCCGGCCGGAATGAAAGCGCACACCAGCGCGCAGCTTGAAGCGAAACCCGAGATTGTCGGCATCCGCCGTCCAGCTTTCCGCGAGGACTGGCACGATTTTGCCGTCCTTGTCGGTATCCGTGAAGCCTTCGTAGATGTTCTTCAGAATGTCGCCAGCGATCAGTTCCGAATAGGTCACCGGGTCGATCATCGAGGGGTCGGCGGTGATGGTGGTGCGCAGCGGCTTGGCCGCCGCGGGAAATGCCCCGAGCAGCAGCGCTGCTGCGATCAGTGCGGCCAGGCCGCCAAGGCCAACTCGGTTCGTCACGGGCATCCCCTGCTCTCCTGCGGATGAAAAACCTGTTGATATCTATGCACAGGCAAAAAGCGTTGGGGAGAGAAAACCGCGTGACCTGCCGGGTCGGGGTCCAGTTGTGTGCAAGTTGGGCGCCACTGTGGCGGTGATTTGCAACGTGTCAGATACAGTTGTCACACCACTGGCACGATAGCAGACGGCAACCAGAGCCTACCTCAACCACACTCAGCCCGCTGGCGGGCGCTGTGAACACGGTCATGCGATAGGTCCCACGAAGATGTGCTTGAGACCACTCCACATTCGACTTCCGCGCGCACTTTGACACCAGCGATTGCCGGTGTGCGGCGCGGCAAACACGCAGGCGTTTGCCACTTGAAAAATTTCGAGTCCGTCATCACGTCGCGAGCCACACACAGGAGCGAACGCGGTGACACTCAAAGGCAAGGCCACGCTGATTGCAGTCATTCTGATGGTGTTCACCTTGGTGCTCGCTGCACTCGGGGTAAAGCGCAGTTTGGAAACGTTGGAGCAGGTGCATCGGATCGAGAGCGGCACCGATGCAACCGCACCCCTGCGGCGGGCTTTGATTGAGATTTCGTCGGAACGCAGCTTTACCCAAGTCGCTCTCTACCTCGACCAGCCAGTTTCGGCCGACTTGCGCCGAGCGATCGATACCCAGCGCCAAGTGGTTGCGCGCGAGATTGCCGAGGTGCGCAGAGCAGACATCACCCGCTTCGGGGCAGCCGCCGCTGAGCTCTTGGCCGAAGTGGTGCAATTTGAAACCGCGGTCGCCGGCTTCCGGCGCGAGGCCGATGCCGCCCTGGCCCTGCCGCTTGCAAACCGTGATCCGGCGATTGTCACCGGCTGGCCGGTGATCGTTCCGAACGCGATCACACGGCTGGAATCAGCAGCAACGGCGTTTACCGACCTGATCGGCATTGGTGATCCGAACGCGCTGATGCCGGCAGAGATCGCGGTCGTGCAGCAAGCCCAACGCTTGATCTGGGAAGTGCGCGAATTCGTCGGCCGGGAACGCACCTGGTTGGTGATTGCGGCCGCCCGCAACGAGCCGCTCTCGATCGAGCGGCGCGAAGCGGTCGAGATCAATGCCTCGCGCGCCCTGCGCGCACTGACCCGGCTGAGCGGTCTGGTAGCTCTCGAGACAATGCCGCCAGACCTCGGCACGGACGTCCGCGCCATGATCGAGGCGATGAACCGCGTCTATGTGCCGATCCGGCAGGCGACAGTCGCGGCCGGTGAGCGCAACCAAGCACCACCGCTCGCGTTCCAGCCGTTGTTTGAACAGACCGGCGCCTTCCTCACCCAAGTGGCGGCATTGGGCTTGCGCGCGACCGCCGTCGAACAGTCGGTTGAGGCCGCGATCGCGCGGGAGGAACAAATCAGCCTGGCCGCTTACGCCGTGGTGCTGGTGCTGGCGGTGGGCGTGTCGCTCTACCTCTTGATCTTCCTGCGCCGCGGCGTCGCCGGGCCGATCGAGGCGCTGACCGGCGTGATGGGCAAACTCGCTGCCGGCGAGACCAACGTCACCCTGCCCGCCTCCAACCGCACCGACGAAGTCGGCCGGATGACCAAGGCCGTGCAGTTCTTCGCCGATGCGCTGGCGGACCGCGCACGCTTGGAAGCCGCCGCCGAAGCCGAACGCACGGCGGTTGCCGCCCGCGCCGCCCAAGTGGATAGCGCGATCGCTGCCTTCAACACCGAGATCGCGGTGCTGCTGGAGGGCTTCGCGGCAACATCCTCAGCACTCACCAAAGAAGCCCGCGACCTCGCCACCCGGTCGGAGACCGGCAAGCGTGCCGTGGGCGAGATGCGCAATGCGTCGGAGACCACAGAAAACAGC
>JAAFHH010000327.1 GCA_013297545.1 Alphaproteobacteria bacterium | reverse complement strand
ATGACACGCTGGTGGCTGGCAGCGGGTCCGACACCCTCAATGCCGGCACCGGCACCGACGTCCTGTTCACCGGCGGCGGCGCCGATGTGGTGCATTTCACCGCAACCGCCACGGGCAAGCTGACGGTCGCGGATTTCTCCGCTGCGGGCGGCGACAAGCTTGGCATCGTGGCCGCCGGCTGGACCGACCTCACCAACTTCAACCTCCACACCTCGGTTGAGGTGCTGTCCAACGGCGTGCGCTACACGACGCTCGCAAGCGGTCCGGTGCCGGCTGGCATGGTGATCGAGTTGATCGGCCTCTCAAGCCCGTTGACGGCGGCAAACATCTTGTAGCCGAACAGCGTCGCTAGACCAGCTGAGCGGCATTCCGCAGTTCGATCTATGCCATCTGACCGATGTTGGAAGCCTGCGGTTGCGCTATAGTCCGATCCCGCAGGGAGAGATCCGATGGCGACTTATGCATTCACCGTCGGCGCTGATAGCCTCGGTTCCACCGCTTCAGCTGGCGATGACTACAACGCATTTCCGCTGAGCACGCTGGCTGCCACCGACGTGGTGAAAGCGGGTGTGGGGGATCGTGTCGGGCTGCGCGATGCGCTCTTCTTCGAGCCGTCCGGGAACGGCACAGTTGCTGCGTTCACCGGCGCCGCGTTCCCCAACGTCAGTGGCATCGAAATCCTGGTCTGGGGCAACAATTTCAACGGCACGCTGACAGCAGACAACGCGTTCGCCGCCGCCAACCACTTCGTCGATGGTCGGCTCGGTTTTCGGTTGGAGCCGACTGTTGCAACGGGGCCCAACACCAACGTCGACGCCTCCGCAATCACGCGCACCGCCGGAGTCATGATCTTCGGCTCGATGTCAGCCAACTCGATCCTGGGCTCCCAGGGCAATGACGTGATCGAACTTAACTCGGGTGGCGATGACACCGTCGATGCCGGCGGCGGCAACGACTATGTGCAGATCAACGAAGCGAGCCTGAGTACGGCCGACAGTATCGTCGGGGGTACCGGCGTTGACATGTTCGAGATTGTCGATGGCAACGGCTGGACGCTAACGACCGGCATCGGCCCGCTCACGAATGTGAAGGGGTTTGAACGCTTCGGTTTTGGGATGAGCGTCTACTTCGATCAATTCGGCTACACCCAAGGAGCCGGCACGTACCGGGAACTGATTGCGACCGACGCCTATGTCGGCACGCTTACCGGCAATCGGCTGGAAATCCAGATCGGCGGCGCGCCGGGCATCTCGACCAAGATCGACGGCTCTGGGCTGACGGCGGGCAAGTCGATCCAGGTGGTAGAAAACCTCTCGGATCTCGCCGTGGATCTGCGCGGTGGTGCTGGCAACGACACGCTGATTGGTGGGGGTGCCGCTGATACACTCGCGGGCGGACTCGGTGCCAACTACATCGATGGCGGTATCGGCAACGACACCATCTTGAGCGGTGGTGGCACCGACACCGTCGTCGGCGGCTTCGGTGGCGACCTGTTCGCAACCTCTGTCAGTGGCGGCGTGGTGCGGATCAATGACCCGAACCTCAATGATAGGTTCAGCTTCACAGCCGCAGGCTCGGTCCTGGCGATCAATGCTGGCAACGGCACCGGCATGACCGCAAACGAGGTGCGCATTGGCTCGCCGGTCGGCAATGAGACACCTGTCTATGTGCGCGGCAGCGGAGCGGGCGATGCGGACACGACCTATTGGCTGGCGGGCAGTTGGGCTCTAGCCAATTTCAGCCTCACCAGTAACTACGCCCAACTCAACACCTCGCGCTTGGCACTGACCGCGACCGCAGGCGAAACCGTTGCTGGCACAGCCGGCAACGATGTCTTCGGCGTGCTCGCCGCCAACCTGCAAGCGACCGACAGCATTGCTGGTGGCACCGGTGTTGATACCCTGCGGATGCAGAACACTGGGACGTTTGACTTCACCAATGTGTTGCTGACGGACATCGAACGGATCGAAGCCTCCACCTTCGGCCCAACCACCATCATCATCCCGCAGACTTGGTCCGGCACCTACGTCAGCAACATCGCCGACGAAGCCCTCACCTTCAACGGCGGGGCGGGCAGCACCCTGTTCGTCGGCGGCGGCACGGATGCGATCACGCTCGGCCCCAACTCCGCGACCGTGGTGGTCGACAACGGCGGCACCAGCGCAATCACCCTCGGCGCCGGCACGGCAACCGTATTCGCCGGGTCCCACACGCGCGGCGACGCAACGATCACGGGCGGTACGGGGGATGCCACCATCGTGGTTGGCGCCAATCCCGCTGGCGTATCGCTGAACCTCGCAGGCGCGAGCGGTAACCTGCTCGTGTTCCGGCCGGGCACCAGCTACACGCTCGACACCGGCAGCGGTGCCGACACGCTGGTCGGCAGTGCCGGCGATCAAACGCTCGGCGGCGGCAACGGCAATGACGTGCTGTTTGGCATTGGCGGTGCGGACAGTCTGAGCGGTGGTGGCGGCAATGACACGCTGGTGGCTGGCAGCGGGTCCGACACCCTCAATGCCGGCACCGGCACCGACGTCCTGTTCACCGGCGGCGGCGCCGATGTGGTGCATTTCACCCCAACGGCCACCGGCAAACTGACAGTCGCGGATTTCTCCGCTGCGGGCGGCGACAAGCTTGGCATCGTGGCCGCCGGCTGGACCGACCTCACAAACTTCAACCTCCACACCTCGGTTGAGGTGCTGTCCAACGGCGTGCGCTACACGACGCTCGCAAGCGGTCCGGTGCCGGCTGGCATGGTGATCGAACTGGTTGGCCTGTCGAGCCCGCTGACGGCGGCAAACATCCTGTAACCGCACAGCGCCATTGCCGCCGCGCGCGGGTTCGGTTACACCCGCCGCCGTCCCGTCATCCGGCTCAAGGACCCGTCCCATGCGCATTACCCGCGCCGTCAAGCGCATCCTCGACTGTTACGAAAGCGACAGCCCCGGCACCAAAGCCAACCTCGCCCGCATCCTGATGGAGGGCAAGCTTGGCGGTACTGGCAAGCTGGTCATCCTGCCGGTCGACCAGGGCTTTGAGCATGGGCCCGCGCGCTCCTTCCAGCCGAATCCGGCGGGGTATGATCCGCACTATCACTTTCAGCTCGCGATCGATGCCGGGCTGTCGGCCTATGCCGCCCCGCTCGGCATGATCGAAGCCGGGGCCGATACATTCGCCGGTGCGATCCCGACGATCCTCAAGGTCAATTCCTCGAATTCGCTGTCGCGCCTCAAAGAAGACGCCCAGCAGGCGGTCACCGGCTCGGTGCAGGACGCGCTGCGGCTTGGTTGCTCGGCGATCGGCTTTACGATCTATCCGGGCTCTGACGCGCAATTCCAGATGATGGAAGAACTGCGCGAGCTGGCGGAAGAAGCCAAATCCGTTGGTCTGGCCGTCGTCACCTGGTCCTACCCGCGCGGTGGCCCGGTCTCCAAGGAAGCCGAAACCGGTGTCGACATCTGCGCCTACGCCGCGCACATGGCAGCACTCCTCGGTGCGCACATCATCAAGGTGAAGCCACCGACCCCGGTGATCGGCCTTGATGCCGCGAAGAAGAGCTACGAGGGCAAGATCGCAACCGGCACGCTCGCCGAACGCGTCGCGCACGTGGTGCAGAGCTGCTTCAACGGCCGGCGCATCGTCGTGTTCTCTGGCGGGGAAGCCAAAGATCTCGATGGCATCTACGCCGAAACCAAGGCGATCCGCGATGGCGGTGGCAACGGCTCGATCATTGGCCGCAACACCTTCCAGCGCCCGCGCGACGAAGCGCTCGCCATGCTGGACCAGATCATCAAGATCTACCAAGGCAAGGCCTAGGCCTTGAGCACCGCAGCGGCGACGCGGCTGATGCTGATCACGCCGCCGCGGTTTGACGTTGAGGCGTTCGCCGCCGCCTTGCCCGCCGTGTTGGCGGCGGGCGATGTGGCGTGCGTGCAGATCCGCGTGGCGGACCCGGCCGAGCGCCGGGCCGCTGCCGCCCGGTTGATTCCAATCGTGCAAGCGGCCGACATCGCCTGCACGATCACCGATGACGTCGATCTCGCCCGCAGCCTCGGCGCTGATGGCGTGCATCTGGAAGCGCCCAGCGTGGACGCCCTCGAAGCAGCACGCGCAGCCCTGCCCGATGGCATTGTCGGCGTGTCTGCCGGTGGGTCGCGCCATGACGGGATCGACTTGGCCGAAGCCGGCGCCGACTACGTCTCGTTCGGGCCGTGCTTTGCCTCAACCACCGTCGATGAAGCGCCGCTGCCCGATCTCGATCCGATCCGCTGGTGGACCGAAATGATGACCGTGCCCAGCGTCGCGATCGGCGGCATCACCGCCGAGACCGCGGGCGCGGTCGCATCGACCGGTGCGGATTTCATCGCGGTCTCAGGCTTTGTGTGGTCGCACCCCCGGGGACCGGCCGCGGCTGTGGCAGAGCTGATGGACGCCCTCACCCCATAGCCCCTCCCCCCG
>JAAFHH010000326.1 GCA_013297545.1 Alphaproteobacteria bacterium | reverse complement strand
CAGCGACCTTTTCGGTGCACTGCGACCAGACGTCGACGACCTTGTTGTACTTCTCACCGTGGGTGATCAGGCCGTCTTGGTATTGCTGTTCGTATTCTTTGATCTTGCCCTGGGCCTCGGCCACCAGTTCCTTCTTCGCCTTCGGGATGATCAGATCATCCTTGCCGAAGGAAATGCCGGCTTGGCAGGCGTGCTTGAAGCCAAGCGCCATAAGCCGGTCAGCGAAGATCACCGTCTCCTTCTGGCCGCAGTGGCGGTAGACCGTATCCATCACCGCCTGGATGTCGCGCTTGGCGAGCACGCGGTTGATGGTTTGGAACGGCACATTGATGTGCCGCGGCAGAATTTCGGACAGCAGCATGCGGCCAGGTGTGGCTTCCACGCGCTGGACGATCTTGTTGCCCTCCGCATCGATGGTGCGGAAGCGGGTGATGATCGGCGTGTGCAAGGCAACCGCCTTCGCCGCAATCGCGCGTTCGATCTCACCGATATCGCCGAAGAACTGCTTCGGCTTGCCGATGCGGGCGCGCAGCTCTTCAGCAGCTGCACCCTTCACACCGATGCGCTTGATCTCGGCTTCGATTTCATCGGGCTGCCAGCGCCCGGCCGGGTCGAGCGACTCGGTCGAGAGGTAGTAGATGCCGAGCACGATGTCCTGGTTCGGCACGATGATTGGCTTGCCGTTGGCCGGGCTCAGGATGTTGTTGGTCGACATCATGAGCACGCGGGCTTCAAGCTGCGCTTCGAGCGACAGCGGCACGTGCACCGCCATCTGGTCGCCGTCGAAGTCCGCGTTGAACGCGGTGCAGACCAGCGGGTGCAGCTGGATTGCCTTGCCTTCAATCAGCACCGGCTCGAACGCCTGGATGCCAAGGCGGTGGAGCGTGGGCGCGCGGTTCAGCAGCACCGGGTGTTCGCGGATCACCTCTTCGAGGATATCCCACACTTCCGGGCGTTCTTTTTCGACCATGCGCTTGGCGGCTTTGATCGTCGACGCAAGCCCGTAGAGTTCGAGCTTGGCGTAGATGAACGGCTTGAAGAGCTCGAGCGCCATCTTCTTCGGCAAGCCGCACTGGTGCAACTTGAGCTCGGGGCCGACCACGATCACCGACCGGCCAGAATAGTCGACGCGCTTGCCGAGCAGGTTCTGGCGGAAGCGACCCTGCTTGCCCTTCAGCATGTCGGACAAGGACTTCAGCGGCCGCTTGTTGGCACCGGTGATGACCCGGCCGCGGCGGCCGTTATCGAACAGCGCGTCCACCGCTTCCTGCAGCATGCGCTTTTCGTTGCGCACGATAATGTCCGGCGCCTTCAACTCGATCAGCCGCTTCAAGCGGTTGTTGCGGTTGATCACGCGGCGGTAGAGGTCGTTCAAGTCAGACGTGGCAAAGCGGCCACCATCCAGCGGCACCAGCGGGCGCAGCTCGGGCGGGATCACCGGCACGACGTCCAAGATCATCCATTCCGGACGCGCCTGGCTTTCGATGAAGGCTTCGACCAGCTTCAAGCGCTTGACCAGCTTCTTGCGGCGCGCTTCCGACGTGGTCTCACGCAGATCAATGCGCAGCCGATCGCGATCGGCCACCACGTCGATGCGCGAGAGCATGTCCTTCAGCGCTTCGGCGCCGATCTTGGCTTCGAAGTTGTCTTCGCCGTATTCGTCCTGCGCCTTGATCAGGTCGTCTTCCGACAACAGCTGGTGCAGCTTGAGCGCGGTCAGGCCGGGTTCCGTGACGACATAGTTCTCGAAGTAGAGCACCCGCTCCAGATCCTTCAAGGTCATGTCGAGCAACAGACCAATGCGGCTCGGCAGCGACTTCAAGAACCAGATGTGCGCCACCGGCGAGGCGAGCTCAATATGGCCCATGCGCTCGCGCCGAACCTTGGAGAGCGTGACTTCAACGCCGCACTTTTCGCAGATGATGCCGCGATACTTCATACGCTTGTACTTGCCGCACAAGCATTCGTAATCTTTGATCGGCCCGAAGATACGCGCACAGAACAAGCCATCACGTTCCGGCTTGAAGGTCCGGTAGTTGATGGTTTCCGGCTTCTTCACTTCGCCGAACGACCAGGAGCGAATCCGCTCCGGGCTTGCGATCGAGATCTTGATTTCGTCGAAGCTCTGCGGGCTGGCGACCGGTCCGAACAGATTCATCAGTTCTTGCATGATCGGATCTCCTTAGAGCTTGGCTTGATCAAGTTCGACATTCAGACACAGCGACCGCAATTCCTTCACCAACACGTTGAAGGATTCCGGGATGCCGGCCTCGAAGTTGTCGTCACCACGCACAATCGCTTCGTACACCTTGGTGCGGCCGGACACGTCGTCCGACTTCACCGTCAGCATTTCCTGCAAGGTGTAAGCCGCCCCGTAGGCTTCGAGCGCCCACACTTCCATTTCCCCGAAGCGCTGACCGCCGAACTGCGCCTTGCCACCCAGCGGCTGCTGGGTCACCAAGCTGTACGGACCAATCGAACGCGCGTGGATCTTGTCGTCGACCAAGTGGTGCAGCTTCAGCATGTAGATGTAGCCGACGGTGACCTTACGGTCGAACCGCTCACCCGTGCGACCATCCTGCAGCCAAACCTGGCCAGACGCGTCGAGGCCGGCGTAGCCGAGGGCCTCCACGATGTCCTTCTCCCGCGCGCCATCGAACACCGGCGAGGCGAACGGCACGCCGCGGGTCAAGTTGCCAGCGAGTTCCAGCACCTGGCCGTCATCGAGCGGCGCGATGTCGTCCATGTAGGTCTGGTCGCCATAGACATCCTGCAGCTTCGCGCGCAGGCCGCCGATTTCGGCACCCCGCTGCACCGTGCCCAGCACGTCCGCGATCTGCCGGCCGATGCCAGCCGACGCCCAGCCCAAGTGGGTTTCCAAGATCTGCCCGACGTTCATCCGGCTCGGCACGCCGAGCGGGTTGAGCACGAGGTCAACCACCGTGCCGTCTTCCAGGTGCGGCATGTCTTCCATCGGCATGATGCGCGAGATGACACCCTTGTTGCCGTGACGGCCGGCCATCTTGTCGCCCGGCTGCAGCTTGCGCTTCACCGCGACGAACACCTTGACCATCTTCATCACGCCCGGCGGCAGCTCGTCCCCGCGCTGCAGCTTTTCGACCTTGTTCTCAAAGCGCGCCTGCAGGCGGTTGATCGAATCGTCGAACTGCTTCTTCAGGGCTTCCAGATCGTCGGCAACCTTCTGATCTTCGACGGTGATCTGGCGCCACTGGCCGCTGGTCAGTTCCTGCAAGGTGGCTTCGGTCACGACCGTGCCGGCCTTCGCACCCTTCGGGCCGGACTGGACAGTCTGGCCGACCAGGAGTTCGCGCAGGCGGTTGTGGAAGCTGCGCTCCAGGATTTTGCGTTCGTCGTCGCGGTCCTTCGCCAGGCGTTCGATTTCAGCCCGCTCGATCGCAACTGCGCGCTCGTCCTTTTCCACGCCGCGCCGCGAGAACACCCGCACTTCAACGACCGTACCGGACACGCCGGGCGGCACCCGCAAGCTGGTGTCGCGCACGTCAGAGGCCTTTTCGCCGAAGATCGCGCGCAACAGCTTTTCTTCCGGCGTCATCGGGCTTTCGCCCTTCGGCGTCACCTTGCCGACCAGGATGTCAGCCGCCTTCACTTCGGCACCGATGTAGACGATGCCGGCTTCGTCCAGGTTCTTCAGCGCTTCTTCACCCACATTCGGGATGTCGCGCGTGATGTCTTCCTGGCCGAGCTTGGTGTCGCGCGCCATCACTTCGAATTCTTCGATGTGGATCGAGGTGAACACATCGTCCGAGACGATGCGTTCCGAGATCAGGATCGAATCTTCGAAGTTGTAGCCATTCCACGGCATGAACGCGCACAGCACGTTGCGGCCAAGCGCCAGTTCGCCCAGTTCCGTTGACGGACCGTCAGCCACGATGTCGCCGCGCACGACGATATCGCCCACCTTCACCAGCGGACGCTGGGTGATGCAGGTGTTCTGGTTGGAGCGCTGGAACTTCATCAGGTTGTAGATATCAACACCACTCTGGGCGGCATCGGTCTCTTCGGTTGCCCGGATGACGATGCGCTGGGCATCGACCTGGTCAACGACCCCCGACCGGCGCGCCCCGATCGCAACACCGCTGTCCTTCGCGACCGTGCCTTCCATGCCAGTGCCGACCAGCGGCGCTTCCGCCCGGATCAGCGGCACGGCTTGGCGCTGCATGTTGGAGCCCATCAGCGCGCGGTTCGCGTCGTCGTTCTCAAGGAACGGGATCAATGCTGCTGCGACCGACACCAGCTGTTTCGGCGACACGTCGATTAGATCGATGTCGTCCGGCCGGCACAGCACGTATTCGCCCGACTTGCGGCAGGACACCAGGTCTTCGACGAAGGTGAAGTTCTCGGTCAGCGGTGCGTTCGCCTGGGCGACGGTGTACTTGCCCTCTTCCATCGCGGACAGATAGACGACGTCGTCCGAGACCACCCCGCCCTTG
>JAAFHH010000325.1 GCA_013297545.1 Alphaproteobacteria bacterium | reverse complement strand
TTTTGGCTTCGTCGTAGGTGTGGAAGGGGCCGAGGTGTTCTTCTTCAGTCCCAGGCAGCACCTGGGTGAAGCGTGTGTCGGAGTATTCGCCGCCGATCACCCACCATCTGCTTGGCATCACCTGACCTCCCCAGCCTGACTGCGTCGCGCGGGAGTACACCCCATCGCATGCCCCCGGGTCCAGTGTCGCCTGCGCACTGGCGGCGTGGGTGGGGGCGGGCTATATCGCGTGCAGCGACCAGGAGAGCAGGGATGACCGAACCAACAGCCGCCGAACCCGTCACTCGGGTTGAAAGTCTGGTTGAGCGGGCGATGGTGTCATCGCGCTGGATCCTGGTGGTGTTCTACGGCGGCTTGGCGGTGGCGTTGCTCGCCTACGCGGTGCACTTCGTCATCAAGCTCGCCAAGACCATGATGACGGCGGTGACCGCCACTGCGAACGACATGCTGCTGGCCATGCTGTCGCTGGTCGACGCCACGCTCGTTGCCTCGCTGACCGTGATGGTGATGCTCTCAGGTTATGAGAATTTCGTCTCCCGCCTGCGCATGGATGAACGGGGCGAGCACTTGGCCTGGCTCGGCAAGCTCGACACCGGGTCAATCAAGATCAAGATGGCAACCGCGATCGTCGCGATCTCGGCCATTCACATGCTGCAGGTGTTCTTGAACTTTGAGAAGTTCGAGGCGGAAAAGATTTGGCAGGTGATGGCGATGCACTTGGTGTTCGTGATCTCCGCCCTGCTGCTGGGCGTGCTCGATCGCATCACCACCGGCACGAAGGGACAGTAGGCTTATGCCGTACGGTGATCTGCGCGAATTCATGGCGCATCTGGAGCGCGAGGGCCGCCTCGTGCGCGTCTCTGAACCCGTCTCCCCGGTGTTGGAGATGACGGAAATCCAAACCCGCCTGCTCGCCACCGGTGGCCCGGCGGTGTTGTTCGAAAACGTGCGCGATCAGCAGCAGCGCTGGGACATGCCGGTGCTGGTCAACCTGTTCGGCACGGTCGAGCGGGTTGCCTGGGGGATGGACCGCACGCCGGCGGAACTGCGCCAAGTGGGTGAAACCTTAGCGTTCCTGCGGCAACCTGAGCCGCCGGGCGGCTGGCGTGAGGCGCTTGAGCTGTTTCCCTTGCTGAAAACCGTGCTCGCCATGAAGCCGAAGACCGTGTCCAACGCGCCATGCCAGGAAATCGTCCTGCGCGGATCGGACATCAATCTGGATCTGTTGCCGATCCAAACCTGCTGGCCGAACGAGCCGGCCCCGCTGATCACTTGGCCGTTGGTGGTGACCAAGGGACCCAGCGGGGCGCGGGAGGACAAGTTCAACCTCGGCATCTACCGCATGCAGAAGCTTGGGCGCGATCAGACGCTGATGCGCTGGCTGAAGCACCGCGGCGGCGCCCAGCATCATCGCCGCTGGGGGGCGGCCAAGCGCGAACCCTTGCCGGCAGCGGCCGTGCTCGGCGCAGACCCCGGCACGATCCTCGCGGCCGTCACGCCGGTGCCGGACACGCTGTCCGAATACCAGTTCGCCGGCCTCCTGCGCGGCAAGCGGGTCGAACTGGTTGATTGCGTGACCCAGCCCTTGAAGGTGCCGGCAACGGCTGAGATCGTGCTCGAAGGCACGGTCAGCCTGGAGGATTACCGGGACGAGGGGCCGTACGGCGACCACACCGGCTACTACAACCAGATCGAGCCGTTCCCGGTGTTCCAGATCACCGCGATTACCATGCGCCGCAAGCCGATTTACCTGTCCACCTTCACCGGCCGGCCACCCGATGAGCCGTCCGTGCTGGGCGAAGCGCTGAACGAGGTGTTCATCCCGTTGTTCCAGCAGCAGTTCCCGGAAATCGTCGATTTCTGGCTGCCGCCGGAGGGGTGTTCCTACCGCATCGCTGTGGTTTCGATGAAAAAGGCCTACCCCGGCCACGCCAAGCGCGTGATGCTGGGTGTGTGGTCGTACTTGCGCCAATTCATGTACACCAAGTTCGTCATCGTGGTGGACGACGACATCAACGCGCGGGACTGGAAAGACGTGATGTGGGCGATGTCGACCCGCATGGACCCGGCGCGCGACATCACCGTGATCGAAGGAACGCCGATCGATTACCTAGACTTCGCCTCGCCGGCGAGCGGGCTCGGCGGCAAGATCGGCCTGGATGCCACGAACAAGTGGCCGCCGGAAACCACGCGCGAATGGGGCACCGCAATCCGCATGGAACAGGCGGTGGTCGACTTGGTGACCGACAAATGGTCGCGCCTCGGCTTGCCGGGGGGGGGTGCGGCGATCTGGAAGTAGCGGCTCGCACAGCGCCCCTGCCTCCGTGAGCGGGGGCGGTGACGCAGGACGGATCTCGGTAGATCTCATGCGTTTGCATGCGCTTTCGTCGACATTCGGTGCTGTTCGTTCTTGCGCCGCACCAAGGATCACGGCAACGCTGCACCCGACTGGTACCGCCATCCCAGGGGAGCTTCCGATGATCCACCGCCTCTCATTGCGCCAACGTTTTTGGCTGCTGGGCCTGCTGGCCGCGGCGTTCATCGCGGTGACCGCGGGGGCGGCATCGGTGGTGGTCGGTCGGTTGACCGAGAGCATGGCGCATTTGAGCCTCACGGCGGAGGCACGCTCCGACGTTCAGCTTGGCGATATGATGCACGACGCGCTGCGGGCCGATGTGTTCGCGGCTCTGCTGGTTCACAAAGGGTTGGCCGCCGGCACCATTGAGGACGTGCGGGCAGAGGTAGCGGAGCACTCCAAGACCTTCCGCGAGACGATTGAACGCAACCGCGCCCGCGACTTAGGCCCAGCGATTCGCGATGCCATCGCCGGCATGGCGGGGTCGCTTGAGACCTACATCACGCTGTCTCAGCGCCTGGTTGCGGATGTCACGACGGCGGAAGCGCAGCTCGACGTTTTCAACACAGCGTGGAAGGAGCTCGCGGACCTGCAGGAAGCCGTCAGCGATCTGATCGGCACGGCGGTTGAGGAGAACCAGGCGGAGGCGACCGCGGAAGCCGAACGCTCGGTCTGGCTGATCCTCGGGTTTGCAGCACTCGCTCTTGTCTTGTTCGCCGCATCGGCCGTGGTGATCTTGCGCTCGATCATTCAGCCCTTGCGCGCGTCTGCCGCCGCACTCGAGCGCATCGGGTCCGGCGATCTCGACGTCGCGCTCACGTACCCGGGCACCGACGAACTGGCCGCAATCACGGCTGCGATCGCGCGTTACCGCGATGCGGCGCAAGCGGCGCGCGACAGTGAGGGTGCCATTGAGAGTGAGCGTGCGCGCTCGGTCGCCGATCGGCGCGCGACCTTGAGCGCGCTTGCGGGCGACTTTGAAGCCTCGATCCAAAAGGTCGCGACCGACCTCAGCGGCGGCACCGACCGGATTGAAGAAGAAATCGAACAGACCGTGACCCGCCAGGCGCGCATCTCTGGCCAGACCATCCGCTTGGTCGAAACCGCCCGCGAAACACTGGTGCAGGGCCAAGGTGTCTCCAGCGCCGTCGAGCAGATGACGGCTGCAATTGCGGAAATCACGACCCAGATCGGTGGTGCGGGTGATGCGACGCGCCAAGCCGTCACCTCCGCCAGCACCGCCGAGCAGCAGATTGCGACGCTCGCGACGGCCGTGGCTGAAGTCGGCAACGTCGTGCGGCTGATCGCGGAGATTGCGGCCCAAACCAACCTGCTGGCGCTGAACGCCACCATCGAAGCGGCGCGTGCGGGTGATGCTGGCCGGGGCTTTGCCGTCGTCGCCTCCGAAGTGAAGGGGCTTGCCAATCAAACGGCGGAAGCCACCCGCACGATCACCGGCCTGATCGAGACGATCCAAACCGAAACCCGCGGTGCCGTCACGGCCGTGGGTACGGTGGTTGACCTGATCGGCCGGGTCGATGGCTACAACGCCACCATCGCCCACACCATGGGCGAGCAGGCGGCCGTCACCCGGGAGATCGCCAGCCGCGGCACGGACCTCACGCGGAACATGGAAGAGCTGACCGGCAGCATCGGCGGCATCGCTCAGGCCTCCATCACCACCTGCGCCAGTGCGATCGAAATCCGCTGGGTCACCACCAACCTCGGCTCGGCTGCCGCAGCATTGGGTACGGATTCCGATCGGTTCTTAGGGCAACTGCGCGCCTGAACCGGGCAGATTATTTCTGCGAACGCGTCGCAATTGCGCCTTGTCGGGCGGTGGGGTGGGGGAGTACGCTCGCAGCGGTTCAGGAAGTTCTGCCCCCGGGGGTCCTATGATCGTCTGCGTGTGCAATCGCCTATCAGACCGCCAGATCGCTGCGTCGATTGAGCGGGGGGCGGCGAGCGTCGGGTCGGTGTTCCGCGACCATGGCTGCCGGCCGAATTGCGGGCAATGCATCAGCCATATCCAGGCCGCCGTCGCGGACGCACGCGACGCCAACGTGGGCGAACCCACGCTGGCGGGGGTGTTTGCGTGAACCGCCTCGGCTAGCTCATTTGGCTTTGCAGATAGTTCGG